>WJJK01000031.1 GCA_014729705.1 Candidatus Altarchaeales archaeon
CCCTACCACCGCAACGTCTCCGAACAAGTACTATATCACGACCTCGTCAGACATCGTTAAGGTCATCCCTGGTGTAAACCTGACCATCTCCTCGACGGACGGTGGGACGGAAGACAATACGGACGACACAGTCCTCCTGCAGACTTACGTCAAGACAGGGGACGAGCCCGATGTTGGTGACAACTACTATGTCACCTTCGACCGTACGAAGACCAACTACAACATCTCGTACCATACGAACATGAGAACTGTCCAGGCTTTGTACGGACCAATCGATGTGAATAACCGTGTGGTTCTGGCGGCTAACCTGGCGTTTTTGAATGGTTCACGAGCCGTGGCTATTAAGCAGGTTCAGAAGACCACGGGTGGTACGGATGCCAGCGTACAGTCGTACATCAACGGCATAGATGCATTCAACGAGCCCCTCCCGAACGGTCTGCGGCCTTCATTGATTGAGCCGCTTTCAACCGAGGCTGAGGTGCACTCATATCTGAAAACATCGAATGCAATACAATCAAGCATCCGTTACCGTAACGAGCGCACTAGCATCATCGGTTTCTCGCTCGGTACCAGCTCTGACACGGTTATACAGCAGGTCAAAAATCTTTCATCAGAGAAAGTGACTGCGGTTTATCCGGATGGTGCTATCGTTGGCATAACGGACGCCTTCGGTAACGAAGTAGAGTACGCGGTTGATGGTTCTCTAGTCGCTACAGCGGTCGCCGGTAGAGATGTATCTCCGGTGTCTGATATTGCCACACCGCTTACGAATGCGACGATAGTAGGATTCAAGAGGCTGTATCAGAGAGCAGACAATGTCACGGCCTCTCTCGTAGCGAATGCAGGTTGTACCGTACTCGAGGAGCAGATTCCGGTCATAAGGATCTTGATGTATCTGACCACGGATATGTCGTCGTCCTTGACACGCGATCCTCGTATCGTAGAGGTGAAGCACTATGTTCAGCAGGGCTTGAGGAGAACTCTTAATAGGTATATTGGTGTCAAGAATCTCCCGAAGGTCCAGCCTCAGGTTAAGGATTCTGTAGGAAGTTATTTCAAGGCTTTGAAGAAGTCCGAGATTATCACGGACTACACAGGTATAAATGTAAGCCAGAACGAGACGGATCCGAGTACACTGGATGTCGAGGCGTATTACAGCCCGGTCTTCCCGCTGAACTGGATAGTTGTTACACTGAACTTGAGAACTTCGCTGTAAGAGAATGGGGTCCTCGCCCCATTCTCCACGGCGTATGGAGATAAAATAAAAAGCTATCATAGATAGTTCACCTCAAACCGAGAAAAATGTGATAAAAATCTCATACACGAGGAGAGAAGTTATGGATCGCATTGCGTTGTCGAAGAGACTGGAAGGTTTCTCTCAGGTATTCGCCGACGGGACTCCAATGGCACGTGACCTTAAGGCCATGTCTTACGTGCTTGCTAATATGAGCGACGAGAAGTTCGCGAACGTCGTGAACGCCAATTGGGGTGCCGATATGTCTGAAGAGGATAAGGAAGCATTTGTCCGCGGTATGCAGCCGGGTTATCAGCCCCGCGGCCCGCAGCAGATGATGCAGCAGAGGCGTCAGCGGCAAGAACGCCTCGAAGGTATGCCTGAGACACCGGTTTTTGAGCCGCGTGACCCGAAGGCTGCTTTGCAGGCACTTATGGCTAACCCTGCTGTACAGAAAGCAGTACAGAGTGACCCTAAGTTGAAGGGACTCATTAATCAGGATCAGCCTAAGATGGCTACCAAAGACTCTGAAGAAGCAGAGAGTTCAGAGGTTGGCGGCGGTTACTGGAATCGCGAAGCTTCATCAGCTGTTATGGCGGCTCTTGTAGAGGATGTCATAGGTAAAGAGGCTATGGAGAAGAGTGTTTGCTGTGACACTAAGATGCATCTGGATAAGGAACAGACTCCGGATGGAGAGCACAAGCAGGAGACTCCCTCTACATTGAAGCCTGAGCAGACTCCTCATATTGATGAGAGTTTGGATAGTGATATCGTTGATGAGTCTAAGAAGACTTCTGTGAAAAAGGAAGCAGCGAAGAAGGATTCCGGACTCGAGGAGCTGAAGGAAGACAAGGCTGAAAAAGCTAAAGAGAAAGCCGAGAAGCTCGAAGACGAGGCAAAGGAAGATGCCGGAGAAGCCAAAAAGAAACTCGATAAGGCTGAAGAAGTAGAAGAGAAGGCCGAGGATCTCGAGGTTAAGGACGATAAGGACGACGATGAGGATGAGATGCCTGTTGAGTCCAAGTCCAAGAAGAAGAAAGCTACGAAAGAAGAGGAGCCTGTACTGGCATCAGAAGGCGTAGAGTTGGTTCCTCCTATGCAGGAGATTGAGCTCAGTGATGATGAGGCCGCGAAGTTGGGCGCTCTCTTCTCTGAGTAATCTGAGTAAAACGAAGGAGACACGACATGGCATCTAGAGATAGGGACACGTACGTACATCGCCTTGGTGTTACACCAGAGACGGCGTCGGTCATTAGTTCTAAGAACAAGATATACTCTACTCCTGCGGATAGCGGGGGAGAGCTGTTCCAGATCGGCGTTGTGGCTACTTTCGACCCTAGTGAGACACGGGCGATCGAGCCTGTAAGAGGTATAGGCTACGGTGACCATGTCGCGGAGCTTGTGCCTGGTGTAACGGACCCGATGACTCTGACTGTGACAAGAACAGCGCAGTACTTGTCTATGGTCTATCAGATTTTTGGGTATAAGGGTGGTGTAGATGGTTTGGTCAGGTCTCTCAGGCATCATAAGTGGCCTTTTGACATGGTCCAAGAGATTGTGTTGAGCCAGCTTATCGCTGAGAAAGATCAAGACATCAGCAACAATCCGGGTGTTGACAATCTCAACCCGGACAATCTGCGCGCTGTTCTTACTTATTACGAGGGATGTTGGATATCTGATTACAGCTCCAGTTACGCATCGGATGCTGCTCTCGTACAAGAAAATGTGACAGTGAACGTTACAGATATCATCGCCGATCCTGCTGAGGAATACGAGGAGACGGATGACCTCTTCAACCTGAACGCTATCTCGAGGATTATCACTCAGAGTAATGGTTACCAGGTAGGACAGCAGCCGGAGGTGAACTTCAACGTCCAGACATAACCTGGCGGGGCGTGGCTGCCGGGATCAAATATTTAAATAAAATTCATATTGTTTTTACTTTTCGTATATAAAATAACATACGAATCTTACATAGCTACAATAGCATCCCACCTGTTATTCCCGCCTAACGTGCCTAGCACGTATTTTATTCTTATTGCTTTTTATTGTGTACACCGTCACTACCCGCGGTGCGTGAAATTACATCATACAAGGAGATCGAAATGAACACTCTGCAGAGTAAGCTGGAGAGTATCCTTAAGAGGCTTGATTATCGTAAAGAGACTGAGTTTAGCGGCATCAAGTTTGAGATGTCTCTTCTTAATATCTCAGATGAGCAGAAGATGAACGCTATAGATTTCGGCGGAGAAGAAGATGACGGTTTGCTCTATTTCAATGAAATGCGCAAGTCTATACTCAGCCATGCCATACGGAAGATAGACGGTGAAGAGATACCTGATGTTGTGTCGATTCCTAGTGATGAAGATGGAAAAGAGGGAGTAACGAAAGAGCGTGCTATATATCTTCGCGAGTTTTTAGATAAACTCCCTACGGCTGTTACTGAGCACCTTTTTGAGGTGTACGTAGATCTTAAAGAAGAGGCAGAGGATAAGTTCGGCGATAACGTTAAGTACGAGTGGTTTAAGACTCCTGAAGTGCGAGAGAAAGAGAACGAAGAACGTATAAGAAAGATGCGAGATCAAGCCCCAAAAAAGGACTCCGAAGAGTCCGAGGAGTCCGAAGAGTCTGAAAAATCAGAGGAACTCTTAGAGGGAGAAGAAGAGATTACTTTGAGGCATGTGAAGGACGATGAGGTCGAAGAGAAGAAAGCATAGCTATGAATGTTCATGAAGCATACGATAATATAGAAAAAATCATATGCTATGGTTTTCTTACAGTAGGTGTTACTATAGATGGTGTGGAGATTATACTTAAGAATATGACGGATAGAGAATATGAGAGGCTGCAGTTTTATGTGCTAGATAAGGACAACACGGCCTCACAGTTTTTACTACAAGTGGCTATGGCTACTTTCATGATTAATGGCATAAACGTACTCGAAGACAGGCCGTGTAAGGTAGAAGAGCTTGTTTCATTTTACTCAAAACTTCCAAATCAATTTGTCCTACGCATTGTAGAAATCATACGAGAGCTTCAAGAGCGCTACATCGAGACTATACGCTATCTGGAGGGGTACTGCTATACTGATGGGTCTCGGCAGCTGTGGAAATCAATTGGTGTAGATGGTTCTTTTCGTGTATGCACGGGTGTCCCGGGTATCGATAGTGTAGGTATAAATCAGGTGCAACAGTCGTGGATGCTAATAAATAGACAGCTAGATGATGAAGTAAAATACGGACAGGATTTTGGACTGTCTATTATGATATCTTCTTCATTTAACGCTAAAGGTGCTCGCTCAGTACAGAGGTCTTATGAGGTTCGTAGGGAGGAGCTTGATCAGCTTAGAAAAGACATAGCTAAGTACGGATTTGATAAAAAGAGGATAAGCGAAGAGAAGAAGAGTAATCAATGGACAGCTCCTATTAAGAGCCGTGAAGATCTTGTGCGCGAGCTTTATCGGCAGATACGAGGGAAAAAGGACAAGCACGATCTTTTTGTTGAGCAGTGGATAGAGCGGCAGAAGAAAGCCGCTGAGGAAGCTAAGAGGCGTGCAGAAGAGCGTCAGATTACGTTCAGAAAAGAACTCGAGAGCATAGACTTAGCTCAGGTTGAGCCTTCACGTCCTGTTACGATCGAGGAGATTCAGAAGGTAAAAGATAAACCTAAGGAAACAACATCAGATTACATATCTTCATATAAGAATTTAGACACAAGAGATAGGTATATCCAGAAGATAAGTGCGCGGGTTATACGTTCTACAGACGATAAGAAACGGTAAGAGCTATGGCAGAACCAAATCTTGAGATGTATGAAAAGCTTGATAGGACTCTTGAAAAGATCAGTCAACGCCTGAATCTTTCTAAGACGTATGCTGGGCAGATGGCTGAGAAGATGGATTCTGTCGAGAGCCGCACGAAAAAGCTTAGGAAACAGGCTAGTAAATACACTAAAGAGCTTAGAGAGGCTCAGAAAGCCGGAGATCCGAAGGGTATTGCCTCTGCTGAAAAACGCCTACAGAGCGTAACTACTTACCTACAGCAGGTAGAGACTTTCACTAAAAGAGCATTTAATCCAGCGTTGGTTAAGCAACAGGTGGATCAGGGCAAAAACCTTACTAAGGTATATGCATCTGTAGCTGAAGAAATAGAACAAATATCCAAGCTCCAGACCAAAAAGGGTGGCTCGATGCCGGGCTATATGACTCCTAAGGTTGCTAAGGAGTGGGCTGAGAAGACACAGAAGCAGGTTGCTCTGGACTACGCTCGAGGTGCAGGAGCCGAGGCAGAGTACAAAGCTTATTCTGAGGCTGGGGAGAAGGGCCGCACAGATCAGGCTGTAGGATCCAGCACACAGATGCTGAGTAGTATAAAAGGTGCTATAGGGTCTAAAGGGGGTTTAGCTGGATTTGGGGATGCCTTTAAAAACCTTAAGGGTACCAAGGACACATTCCAGAAGATGCAATTAGCTATGGGGCTGACCGCGAAGAAGGGTATGGGTCTTGTTGGTACGATAGGTAGTTTAGCAAAGGCTTTTGGTATGCTGGCGAAAGCCAACATCATCGTTTTGATCATTACCGCTGTTATTCAACTTATTAAGAAAATGAATGAGTGGGACAAGATGATGAAAGGTCTTAATCAGACCTTTCTTAAGATGGCGGGCCCTGTTACTTTGATGGGAAGTTTATCGGAGGAAATGAGGGATTTCTCCGATGCGCTATATGATCTTAAGAGAAATTTAGATCTAGGTATAGATGCGAAGGAGGCTCAACAGGTTTTTCAGGGCTTCGCCTCAGCGGGTATGAGCCTTCAAGGGGTAAAGCGGCAGGTGGGGAGCTATGGTAATGCCATTAAGGAGGCCTTCTCCATGAGCCGTCAGTTTGGTGTTGGTATGGAAGAAATGGGGGGTATGATTTCAGACCAAATGCTGAACCTGCGTAGTTCTTTGGATGAGGTTGGAAATGCTTTTGATAGGCTGTCCTTCGATGCTTCAGTAGCAGGCATAGAGTCTAAGAAGTTCTATACAGCTGTGGAAAGTGCAGCATCTTCCGTACGGTTCTATGGTAACTATTTGGATTTCGCTTCAGGGATGATGCGTGATTTTGTACAGACAGGTACGATGGGATTTAAAGATGCCGCGGATCAAGTCACAAAAATCACAGGGGCTCTATCTAAGATGGATTTCACTCAGAGGATGAAAGCCGTAGGAGTTTTAGGTAGAGACTTTATAAAAAAGCTAATCGAAGGAGAGGCAGAGTCCCTCAATAAACTTGCGGAGACAGCAACCGGCGCAGAGCGCGAGCGCTATCTCAGTGAGCGGGATAGGTTGTTAGGGGTGGCTCAAAGAGGGATCCCTCAGGAAATGGCTATGATCCTTCCTCGTCTTACTAAGGACATACGTAAGATGATGGTTCAAGGGATGAGTGGTATGGATATTTTTGATCCTCGTCAGGTTGCTGGGGTACAGAAAAAACTTGAGGGTGTTTTAGGGATAGATTTTTCAGCCTTTGAGAAGGAGTGGAATTCTATAGAGGAGGCTATCACTGCTGTAAATTCTATTCTTACTCGTTCTGAAGGCAGCGTGTCCTCTTTATTCCAGAAAAATAGTTCTGCTGCGAGAGAAGCCGGTAGGATAATGGAGAAGTATGAGGGTAATGTAGATGGAATGACTAAAGCCATGACAGAATTTCTTCAAGGTAAAGTTGGTGGCGAGGATTTACAGATGTTCCTCAATCTCCTTAAGAAAAGCCCTGAGGCCGCTAAGATGTTTGTATCTGGCGGTAAGGCAGCTTTAAGAGATTCTAAAAAGGTACAAGGAGCTATTCTTACTGATTTTCAAAAGATCAGCGAGAAAACCGCTGAGATGACAGAGGGAAAACTTGACCAGTTAGTAAAAGAGACAACACCTCTTGAGAAGATGTTTAAAATATCAAAAGAAGGTATAGATTACGCAATGGCTAGTACCAACTTAACTGAGGAAGTGGCAGGTGCTACTTTTGACATTGCTAAGAGCTCAAAGGGCATTCTTTCTGGGATACAGAATATAATTAGGATCCTTGGGTCTATCCCTGGTATAGGAGGCCAACCCGAAAAATTTAGAAAGAGTGATGATTATACAAAGCTTCAAGCAGAGTATGCCCGGCTAGAAGCTGCCCGGGCCATGAAGGATGCTGATCTTGCAAAAGAGATACAAAGCAGGATAGATAAAATAGAGAAGAAATGGGAAGATGCTTCGGTTGAGTTTTCTAGTGCCGCGAAAAAAGGTAAAGATATGTTTATTGAGAGCGGCCGTAAAATCGATAGCTATACTAGGCGGGAAGAAGAACTTACTAAAGAAAGAAGAAAGCTTGCCTCTCAAATAAGAGCAGAGCGTGATGAGGCTGAGAAAGCCTCGCTTGAGGCAGATAAGCGTAAGCTTGACGTAGAACACGCAAATATTATAGGACAAAGGCTTGCCCTAGAGAGGAAGACTAAGTCTTTCATGTCTAGTAAAGGATTAGAAGGGGTTCCGGGTGCCCAATCCCAACACGTAACGGCTGCTACCAGAAAAGGTATACCCGCCCCTAAAGCTTTGGATCTTCTAGTCACTAAAACGGGAGTCCTTCCTTTTACTGTACAAGCTGGTGAAAGGATTGTGCCTAAAGAGGAAATGGGTGCCGGGGTACGCTTCCCAAAAGGACAGCTCACAGACTCAAGAACAGGCCTTGTTCCTGGGGGTGGGATGACGCAAACCACCCGTGTTGGAGACATCCATGTGCATGTCCAAGGAGAGGCCAAGAACGTAGAAGCATTGTTCCGTAATAATGGTCCCGTAGAGCAGTCGATACTTCGTGTCCTTGATCGGGAGAAGAGGGGTTAGTAGATGGCTGACACTAACAACATACTCCGGTCTGGTTTCTATGTTGATGAGTATACACGAGCTGTACACGAAGCCTCTAACGGCCGTCTGAACTGGAGTCAGTCAAAAGCAGTAGTAGAGCAGCTTCAGATCGAACAAGGTACAAATACTTTAGAGAGCATAGTCAGTGTCATCGAGGACAATCCTAATGGCACCTCAGATGAGCTAATGCAGAATCTTCTCGGAGAGGGCCAAGTCACGATAGAAAGAGAAGGTCTTTCAAGTGAGCCAGCACAGAGCACATCTACGAATAATGTAGGACCTTTACAGGTTATTTCAAATGACCCGGGTACATCTACTATGCGTAAATTGACTCTTGAGGGTACCGCGTTAGGGTCACCAATAGCCGTACGTTCTCCTGGTGCTCGAAGGACTCCTGAAGAGTTACCTTTTTTCATACAGCTTCTAGATAGTGACTTAAAAGTTAGCGGCATGGCTGTGGACGATGTAATCATAACAGGGATACGTTTTACTCCGAACCCTGAAACGTTTGCTGTTAACTCCTCTAAGATGACAAATCGATACCAGACTATGACACGTTGGGTTGAGGAGTATTGGGGTGATGAGATGGATACTATAACCTTTACAGGTAGTAGCTATTCCATGTTTGGGTATGATCCTAATTCTACTCTAGCTGAGGACAATACAGGGCTTACTATGGCTCATAGAGAGAATACTAAATCGTATCAGTTAATGCGGGCTCTCGTGACATTTTTTACTTATAATGGGTGCATCTACCAGGACGATAGTACTTATGAGGGGAAAACAGACGGAGACACTGAGTCTACCGTAGTAGACTCTTTTTTAGAGGATTCTTCGAATCAATATTTCGTAGGGAATCACCCTCGTACAGGGATGGTTAGAGAGCGTTTGTATGTGAATTTGTTTTATGACTACGGGTCATACTTAGGGTACTTTGAGACGTTTGATTTAATAGAAGACGCTACAAGCCCTTTTAGGTATACGTATAACATCATTTTCCGCTCTGAAAGAACCAAGTATGTTCAGGGCTCTTCTGCTATACTGAGGTTCTAAATGCCACAGTATGATTCTACACTTACGACTGAAGCTTTCTCCGGGATGGTATTCCGTGCCGGAGGAGGTCTTATATGGCATAAAAAGGCTGGGTTTTATCCGCTTCGATCAGGTAAGTACATCACTCCGGTTAAGTATCCAGACGGGTACAAACCTTTTGAGATATCTTTGTACAACTATGAAGAGGATAGACGCATTCTTACGATGCGCCTAATAGTCAACCCCAGAGACATTCAGATCGGGCAGGTCTGGATGGCTAATAATACGTATACGCGCTCTGGGTGGGTGACTACACTTTGGGGTAGGCAGCAGTCTACGATAAGCGCTAACGGGCAATCTGCAGCGTTCTATTTGGCTAATGATGGCTTCAGGCAAGCAGTAAATGCTGCAGGGCAGCCTACGGTAAATCTTCAGAGTGAGTCCGTGAATGAAGGTCTGGTTAACATACGGCGTAAGGACAGTATTGGATTTATAAATCTTCAGACTTTAGTTGCATTCTTCAAGAATAATGGCGCGTATTTCATGGAGGACCCGAAAGAGCAGACCATATATAAGGACGGCACTAATAGGGTAATCTATGCTGTAGATAGTATCCTTATTACATATGGAGGTAATGAGTTCTTAGGAGGCTTCAACTCGTTTACATTAGATGAGGCAGGAGAGGATCCTTATAGCATAGACTATAACTTTGAGTATATCATATCGGGTATACGTGGCACCCCGGTGGAGGGCCATCTTAGGAAGCGTAACAGGTCTACGCAGGAAGAACGATGGAACACAGATAACTCTCGAGTGATATTAGGTCTACAGGGCTCAAATACTAAATTGGCGGAGACGCTCTTTATGAACAAGAAAGAGCAGAATGTAGACCTTCGGACAGATGAGGGTACGATAGATGAATATGTGTACCTGTCAGAACAAAACGAGTACTCAAAAAGAGAAGAAGAGAGCGAAGATAAGTATTGGACACGCGATAAAGCTCGAGAGGTATTGAAGGATACTGTAGTTATCTCTAGCACTAATGGAGAGGGCACCTCTGAGAGAAGACCAGACCATGATAAAAAGATAGATTTCAGACCAAGTACGGGCGTCGTTAGGTCTATGAGTAAAGGGGTGATCGTAGAAGTTCGTACATCAGATAGTTTTAAGGGACCCAATTATGTGATTACAAGATCAGAGTATCCGGTAGGGTCCGGTCAATACGTCTTTGCTAGATATTACCATTTAGACACTGCCGATTTAAGAAGTCGTAATTGGCAGGCAGGAGATACTATAGAGGTTGGGACACCTATAGGGTTTGAGGGTACGGATAATGGAGCTTATCCGGCACATTGTGACTTAGAGGTTAAGCCCGCTTTTGACTCATATGAAACAAAGTACATAAATCAGTCATTCAATCAAATACCTAGGAGTAAAAGGATAGATGCTCTTAAATTTTTTGGAGACGGTGTGGATGCCATGGCAGCAGGTATGGCTGAGGAACCAAAAGAGGGTGACCCTCTATATGAGTATACCACGATTAACTTCAGGCACGGATCTGAGAAGGTTCAACTAACGAGTGACCCTCGAGTGACTGTAGATGTAAGGGAATAATGCGATGCCAGTGCCACGCTCAGGACTATTCACACAGGAAGAGTTTGTAGGACGGAACATCCTTAAACTCGCTCCAGACGCTTTTGTAAGCATCAACGGGGCTCTTGGTGCTCGTGTGATCTCTCCTGCGAAAGTCAGTGGAAACCAGAATTTAGAAGTACGTGGAGGAGTCTCTTCTATCACAGTGAATGCGGCTATTAAACCCGCAGGAGCTACTCGTGCTACTATTGAGGTGATAGCTCCTCAGTATAAGGGTCTTCACGAGGACTACTATGTTACGATGCCTAACGGTACGCGTATACCCTATTTCGTTCCTATGATGGAGATCAAAGTATTCATGAAGGGACGTTTCCTCGACCCCTACACCAACAACCCTGTGTACTATCCCGTTTTTTGGGGCTTAATCCTTGATGTGACTGAGAACTACTCAGGAGGCGTGCACACTTTTTCTCTTAATTGTGGGGATATACTGCACTGGTGGAAGTGGCAGAAGATAACTGTGAGGCCCGCAGACTCATCAGGAGGATTTGTTTTTGGGGCACCTACTAACTGGCGTGTGCCGACTGTTTTTGAGCGTATGAACCCCTGGGAGATAATCGTAGCCCTCTTCATGGACAACTTTTTTCAGAACGAGGGCTCTTTTGGAGCTCTGTACAATTTTGTCTACATGAAGCTTTCTAAATCAGGAGTCTCCCCGGACTTCGGGGCTATTAATAGAGGAGATGCCGCTTCAACCTTTGGGGGACTGGCGCAACAAACAGTAAAGTACTGGGACCAGAGATTTGGGTTTAACTTCAACAATGCGACAGATCCTAACAAAGTCCCTGTAGAAATATACGGTATGCGTAAGCAACTCAGTGTGTCCAGCATCATGGAGCGCGTGAATCTTTATCGTGAGTCAGAGAAGGCTAAGAGAAGATCTGATATCTTGGCTGAGATTGATCTCGATGAAAGCATCCTTGGGAAGATCCAGCCGTTTGGCTCATTAGATTTGTATGGGGATGGTGGAGAGCCGTTGATACAGGCTAAACTAGACATCGCAAATGAAGTAGTAGAACAGACTCAAATGGAGTTTTTTGTAGACACGAACGGTACTATAGTGTTCAAACCTCCTTTCTATAACATGGATGTTGTGGATCCCGCGGTACCGGAGTACACTCTGGCACCACAAGATGTGATCAATTTCAGTGCGTCTCTAAACTCAGATAACATCGTAAACTATCTAGAGTGCACATCCCCTCAACATTATGATGTCCCTAATGCAGTAGAGCTTATAGGGTATCATATAGATTATGAGTCTATTAAGAGATTTGGTTTGAGAACAAAAAGTATCGCACTACGCTACGGTAATACATCAAGGAGTTTACGCCTTATAGCGGCAGCTGAGATGAGTAGAGTGAATGGTACGGCTTTTTCTGGGAGTGCCTCGATTCCTTTGCGCCCAGAGATTCGTTTGGGGTATCCTGTGTACATCAAGCATATAGATGCTTACTACTATGTCACAGGTATCACACATAGCTTCTCTTTCGGATCTGGAGCTACGACGGACCTTTCGTTAGAGATGCGCCGAGATAGAGTCTTCGATGGAGGGGAAGTAACAGGAGTGCCCGGTACAGTTCTGAAGAGTAAGGTATATAGATATAAATATCCTGATAATGAATCAACCAAGGGCAGTACAAATGACTCCACCGGCATAAGCATTAACCTTAAGAGCAAAGATCCTGTAGATCAGAAGATACAGAAGCTTAACCAAGAGCTTCAAGCTTTGAGAGGGTCTGGTAACGCAGAGGAACAGCAAAAGATAGAATCCCTAATCAACGAGCAGCTTAAGATCAGGGCGATGAGGCAGAGTAAGATTTTGGATGGCCCTGCTACCGGAGGACTGTATGAAGTCAGTGATGCTGCGAATGTCCCCACTGATCATAACATAAAAATAGGGTCGGACCCGACATACATAGTACAGAAGATAACTTCGAATGAACTTCTTATGGTAACGGATGAGACAGTCCCGTATACGGACATCAATGGGTATCGTCATATTGGAGGATTCCCGTATGGTGCGAATTTGAAGTTGACTACGAACCTCAATTTACGAGATCTATCGGATTCAGAGGATAACGCCGCACTTCAAGTTGAAGCCCAAATAGGTACAGATGCAACCAGGACACGTGCGAACAGAACACGAAGAGTTACTCTTACTCCTGAAGAAGAAGCTAAGCTGGCTGAGGCGGAGGCTACCGTAGCCGCTGCAGGAGCTCCGAGGACAGCAGAGGAGGCCATAGGATCGCTACAAGAGCAGATTAATACTAGCGATGCTAATGCGCCAGCGAGTTCCGCTGTGAATATAGAGGTACAAGAAGTAAATCGAGGTGATGGCGAGCCTACTCAAGAGACTATTAATCAGATATTTGGTTTCGGGGACACTACACCGTAATGGATATCCTATGAATTTCGACGGCAGAAGTTATAACCTTCCAGGAAGAAAAGTATCTCCGGGTGAAAAACCTACAATAGGGGCTCGTCCACGGACAGATACTACTTTTAAGGTCGGTAGGATACATACAGTTGATGAAGATCGTTATGTAATGACTGTAGAGCTATTTGGTCGTCAGGGTTTCTTATATGATGTGAGTATATCACAGCCGTACACGGGGACCTCTAGTTTCATAGCGGGTATGCCTGAAATAGGGTCAATAGTGATTTTGGGTTGTCAGGAGAATTTCACATGGCCTGTAGCCTATATCCCAAACTACTCTGCGGGTCTCGAGAGTATTAACACACGTACATGGCCTGACAGTGTTAAGACTGAAGATAGAAATGAGTTCTTCAACAGGTTTAAGAGATTACACCAAGGAGAAGTGGCTCTTGGATCTTCTAAAGGGTCAGAGGTATTTCTTTCTGACAGCCTTTCATTGTCAGATGATATGGGAGATAGCCTGCTACTGAGAGGAAAAGATAATAGTATCATCTCATCTTCTCTGAGTAATTATCAGTTCTCAAGCGGTGTGTTTCTCAGCGCTGGTGTGGCTCGCAGGAACGGTCTTTTTGACCCTAAAAAAGAGAATGGATTTTTCGCCGTAAAAGAAGTCTTAGACAACAATAGAGCTACATACTCTCTTAAGACTTCTCAGGATCCTAATGTAGACCAATTCTTTACAGAATATCTGCTTGAAGTGTCTGACATCGATAATGCAGATATCCCTGAAAATGAAGTCACAAGCGGGCTTATCCCCGCACGAAATCCTATAGCAGTATTTGGTCTTGGTAATCTCATAGGTAATCGTTGGGGTAAAGAAACCTATGGGCATATCCTTAGGGCAAGGCTTTTTAAAGAGTATAGCGATGACTTTGGCGACTTCAGTTTGGACGCGCTTACTGGTGAGGAAGCCACGCGATATGGCATGGCGTTTTCAATGTTCAAGCCAGACCGTAGAAATCCTGAGTTTGGAGCATTCTTTGGTATCGATAAAGAGGGACATTTTTATCAGTATATGCCGTCAGCTACGGCGGGGGGAATCGGAGACGGAAGGTCTATATCAATCGTCGCGCGGGGCAATAAAAAAGAAGTATGGGGTCGTGACGCGAAGTGCGGATCGTCGTGGGACACCGTCCTTAATGGAGGTATACGCTGGGTCATAGGAAGTCACAATGAGCGAGACGGTAATCCTTATTCTGGACGCAGTGAGGACAAGAGGACTACAGGCTCTGTCTTCTATATGTATGGATCAGATGTGGATGAGGCTGTTTATGAGTTCGACGACCCCGACACAGAAGTAGCTAGGCTGAATCGTTACCGCAAGATAGAAAAAGTCGGCGGCATGTCGCGCTTGGAAGTAGAGGGCACGAGAGAGACTATCATTGAAGGAGGAGAAGCTCTTTCAGCAGGGTCTAATCTTGAGCGTATCTCAGGAGCGAAGACCGTTAGTATAGGTACAAATATGAATATCACCGTTGGTGATACATACGCTGAGAAGGTCATTAAGGAAAAGGAAGAGAGTTTTGGTAGCCGCCGGACTACGATAACATCAGGGGACAATGAGTTAATACAGCAGTCTCCTGTAGGAAATATAACAGAAGAGATTAAGTTCGTAGGTAACAGAGAAACTACAATCACCACAGGAAGCATCAAAGAGAATATAGTCTCTGCGGGAAGCCGCACGTTTTCTACGACTGCGGGTGATTTTGAAGCTACCACTAAGGCGGGAAACATCAAGCTTGAATCACTTGCTGGTCAGATAGAGATGGCAACGAAAACAGGTCAAATAGATATTCAGGCCCTTCTTACTATGAATCTTAAGACCTCTCTTGCAGCTAGTGTAAACGTTAAGGGTGGGACTATAAATCTCAAAGGAAAGACATCTAATCCAGCTACAGATGCTGGGGTAATAACAGCCAGAAGCCATCGGGATTATATCACGGGGGCCTTCTTGGTAGGTTCTTCATCAGTGAATGCGTCTATATAATTATGCCAGTCATACCACAAACAATGAGTGCCGCAATATTAGGTCAGATGACTGCTAAACAGTACACCGGGAAGAATGCCTCTGATCTTGCTAGTGCTGTAGGCACCGCAGTTTCGGGCTATATAGTAACACCTAATTTAGTTTCGTGTACGTTGTCTGGGGTAGCAGGTCCTTTAGGAAATATACAGAGCGTGGCTGTTGCAGGGATTGAGCCTAATTCTATGAGCACTCTAATGTATACGCGTGCTTTGAATAAGAATATTAGTGGACGTGATATAGGAGGGCTGTTCTCCGCTGTAAGCACAGGAATAGTGCAAATCCTTCAAGGTTTGGTATTGACTGGGACTGCAATAGGGATAGCTACAGGAGGGGGCACAGGTTTTTTTACCGCGGTAAACGAGAAAACACTGTCTGGTCTCATATTCGCACAGATGACTTTGAGGCAAATGACAGGTAAAAATGCGAGAGACTTGTCTGATTGCATAAGCTATGGTGTGGTAACCCAATTAAAGACTACGGCAAAAGTTACCGTTGTGTCTGCGGGTACTATAGCTCCAGTAGCACCAACAGGTCCCGTGGCTGTTACAGGTATACCGTCAGCCACGACATCAATATCTTAACTAAGAGGACGAGATGTCATCTGAGATTTTCAACCTCAATTCGCTTCCTACAAACGACACGGTATCTCGTGGGGCTCGTGTAGGACAGAAGAATGCTAGAACGACTAAGACCGTTTCTGTAGGCCCCGAAGACAACGTAAAAACGGGGGAGCAAAATGTCAATGCTGATTACCTCGTTGAGTCTTCTCTCATAGGAAATGATCTTAAAGGTTATGGTACGTTCACACCGGAGAGTCCCGTTGTTACAGGGTACACAGGTCCTGTAGACCTGAACAATGGTGATGTGATCCGTGCCTCAGGGGACACTACGTTCTATACGGTTACAGGTTTAGACGGGACTAACCTGTATGTGGCCTCTAAGTATCAGGGAGAAACAAGCGTATCCGGGGTCTGTACTATACGTAAGACTAAGCTGGATAGTGCTAAGTATATAAGAGCTAAGGGTGTCGGTTCTTCCACAGTTGTTGTATATGACAAGAATAAGAATGAGTGGTCAGTAACTGGATCAGAGGGTGTGACAGGTCCTTTTGTAGCTCCTACAGGAGAAACTGGTCTTGATACGGGGATGTCTATAGAGTTCCTGCCGGGTGCGTCTCAGGCACAGCCTGATTTGATGACTGTAGATACGGTCTATAAGACCCTTGTTAAAAACAACAGCAATGAAATAACGGATCTCGGTCTGAGCCCTATTCCTTACCCTCATGAGACGCTGAAGGTTTATTGGGGATCCACAGATGGAACTTTAGAGGAAAAGACAGAGTTCATACCAGGGTCGGGTAGTTTCGCAGGGGATTATATTGTCAACTACTCTCAGAATCCTACTCTTCAGTGGCCTAGACCCCCACTTTCTGAGCGTCAGGTAGCCTACATTAAATTCTTAGGTGACCTGGAGGATGAGGTTCAAGTTGAGGCTATAGATGCTACATTCCAGGGGGGATTCCCTGTAACAAAAGCATCAGAAGAAGCTGATGCTCCGAACGTCTCGGTTAGAGATATTATACCAGATTCAGATAGCGTGAAGGTTGGCGGTACTGCACTCACGCGCAACAGCGAGTATCTCATCAATACCGCTGCCGGTATCGTCAACCTTATCACGCACCAGTATCAGGAAGAGCTTGTAGATACAGTTTCTTATCCTAAACGTCTTATGTGGGACGGCGTGAGCGTGATCCGCGGTGTAGGCAAAAACGATCTCACGAATCCGGACACTGTAAACAATGAAAACCTAGTTATCTCAGGTGTCACAGGGCTACAGGGCATTACGGGTGTCGTCTATTTCGAGGACACAGATGACAACAACCTAATACGTGAGACAGACTACTCCCTCGAGTATACATCAGGTGCGATACGGCTTACTCAACCAATTCAGGAAGATGAAGCTGTGTTGGTATCATACTATGTCGAAGGGGAGGATGAAGAAAAAGAAAAGGTGGCGTCTAATTATCTGCGTACGAGCAGATATCCTGTTTTACGTGATTCGGTCGTAATGACAAAGCGCCAGGACACGACACAGAGTGCGGGTGTCACAGTCATGATCGAAGGTCAAGATTTTGACATCTCTTACCTCACAGGATGGATTACGATTTACGATACAGACCTTCTTTCTGAGGAAGACTTCCAGGTTGAAGTGTCGTATACACCGATGTCTCCCATAAACTGTATCCTACAACAAAACCCTAATGATGATACCTTCTATAGGATGACTATTGTAGACGATCATCTTAAGATAGTGGGTGACCCTAGCACATTTGTATATGAAGTTGAGAACCCGATTGCTTCAGTGCTCCAGACAGATTATTTCAAAAAGCCCACCGATCCGGATCGTTATTCTTATAATGGTTCGTTAGCGGATAGTGACTTTTTGTATATAAGAAACGGTACCGACCCTCTGAAAACCTTGGATACTGCAGGCTATACATATGAGGATGATAAGAGACAAATAACTCTTGACGTGGCTGTCAACGATAATATCCCTACGGACACAGACGACATACTGGCTACGTACAATGTAGTATCGGATGTTCTCCCGTACGCTCCTTTACAGCCTATTTTTCCTGTTATCAGTGAAGGCGGTAACAGTATTGTCATTGAGGGATTTGATAGGACAGACCTTCTTAAACCAAATAAGCTTCTTCGTATAGATAACTTCGACCCGGTCGCCACATATTACTTCCGTATCAAATCTGTAGTGTATGCTAATGGCAATACAACGGTCACTTTTTATGGGACTTTTCCAGAAGATATAAGGATCCCTACGTTTTACACGTTTGATGATTTCGTGTCTTGGGAAGAGATACCAGAAGCTACAGAGGTAAACAGGAGCGCGCTTAAGGGATCTACGTCACTCCAGTTCCGTGGGGTGACCTTAGAGTTTCTAGAACTTGTTCGGACAGATGGTCTGCTTTTAGTTAATGGTACCGATGTATACACAGTGACGTCGGTGGAGCAGAGTGGCACAGAGGCTACGGTCAATATCTTCCCGAAGCTTCTGGGGCCAGTCACTGGAGATGTATATGCCTCAGATCTTCCCGTTGTGGCTGAGGGGGAGGCTACACTTCAGCCGATGCACCATGTGATAGATGACCCCGAACAGCCTGCTTTTACCATATGGTATCAACCTCCAACGGACGCACAAGGCACAGTCTTGTTCGAGGGGTCAGCAAATATCCTTATTACAGAGGATAGCTTGGTCCTGTATGAATCTATAGAGGGTATCTCTAATCCTTCGCCTTATGTATACACTCTTTCTTCTTATGGATCTATACGAGCGTTGGTAGATGCGATTAAGGCTACAAAGTCTACGTTCGCACAGCACGTTGATGTGCTTCCGAATGTTCCTGAGTACTACCCCTTCACGACACTACCAAGCCACGTTGCAGAGGAGTTGTATTTCTTGCCTAATGGTGCTTGGAGCTCGACGCTCATCATACCTTTTGAGGAAGGCGCTTTACAGCAGGCTCCGTATACAGTTACGATAGCACCTGAGCTGAAGCGGAGAACTATCCTCGAGGCAGTGAAGGATAGCTCTTCTTTCGATGTTCCTGAGATAGACCGTACGTCTCTGTTTGGGTCTGGGGATTTCCTGTACTTCTTGGACCAGATAGAAGGGACACGTTACTTCTTTGAGGTGGTAAGCTCTAATTTGGTACCCACGGACAACCCGGAAGACACGCGCGTCTTTTTGTCTGATACCTTTAGGGAGAATCTTCTTGATCCTCGTCTGTTCAGAGGTACCGGAGTTTCTTGGCAGAACGTTGAGGACCAGATGCTCAGCGTGGATTATACCAATTCTACGGTGACCTTCTCCGGTACCAGCACGTCCATCGCTTCTGGGATCCTTCTTAAGTTCTCAGATATGTATGTGTACAACGTCGACGAGGTAACTCAGGGCACTGCAGACTACACACTTAAATTGGCCCCTGCGATATCCTCGAATGTTACCGTGCAGAATTTTGAGGGATACGTACAGCGTACTGCACAGGGTATTGCGTGGACAGAACTTTCTAATTTAAATGAGACACGCTTGGTACAGGACTCAGACTATGGTATAGTTACGGGGGGTATAACACTTACGAGGCCTGTACAGCGCCTCGAACGTTTCCGCTTGAGTTACATGGGAATTGATACACATGCTGAGGATGAAGGAAAAGCTGTCACATGCACCTGTAAGTACTTCACATCTCTCAGCGCTAACTCACAAGTAGATGTGTACTTGGATTACCTGAATATTGACCAGTTCTATCTTCAGAAACTTACGGAAGAGCGCTTCCTGGAGATTGTAACCGTTCCTCAGATGGAGCAGATCCTACAACAGAAGGGTGGCTCTGGGGGACAATCCGCGGACACAGGAGCCACGGATGATTCAATCCCTGCGTATGAGGGAGGACTTGCCGACAAGTACTATCGTCTTCGTGATGAGAAGATTAAGATGCAGCTTTATCTACGCATCTACAAGTGGTATAAAGCCAGGCTTCGTAGCTTTGCGTCAGAGTTGCAGCTTACGATGGGATTTCAGTTAGGTAACAGCAACTCAGTAGGTACGCGAAACGGGCACTACACACTTCAAGACGCATATGTAGAGAACGGTGATTACACACTCACGACAGACTCAGATATCCAACAGATACAGAACGGTTTTTCTAAGTTCTTCCCGGTAGGATATGAGGGTACTGCTCCTTTGTACTATGACAGGTTCTCCAACGAGTACAGGACCTACAACGAGGTTTTCTGTTACAACCTAAATTACTATGATGAGTCCGGAAACTTTTTACGTAGCGAGGGTCGCGCGAAGTCGGTAAACCCGTATTGGGTTCAAAATCTTGACTATACAATTTTAAACAATACGAGTGATAATCTGGTCGCTTATTATGAGCGTGAGATCCCATCAGATGACCGCACATTCAGTGCTGATGATACGGCTTATAGCTGGCTCCGCAGGATATCTACAGGAGACACTTTCGAGATAGAAGGGTATAAGGACTCACACACAATAGGTTCTTTTAGCTCTGGTACGGATAAGGTAAGCCAAAAACCTTATGATGCTATCGTTTTGGCTGAAAATACTACTTTCTCAGAGAAGGGCATCCGGTCATTTAATATCACGGTTAGATCCGGTGTGCCGTACTACGTAACGGATGAGGGGTCCGTCACGCTCTCAGATCTAGAAGCTGCATTAAGCGGAGAGGGCTATAATATCATTGTCAAGCGCCAGCAGGTGGAACCCTTCCCAATGTATGATGATGAGTTCAGCTATGGGCGTAAGCTCGAGGGCGGGGCTGTAGACGGACATGTGCGGGATAAAGATCGCATAAAGAAATTCTCTCTCGCCGCTCTTCTTACTATTCTCTTCGGGGTACCTGCTGTAAAGAGGCATAAATATGTTACAGTTCAGGTCGGGAGATATGACGAGAACTCTTTGGCGTTTACTACTGTGGAAAACATAAGTGTGGACCTGTCTGAGTTGAATTTCTTCCAGGAGCGTAAGGTTTCTACAACCGAGGATGCCCTTTACGAGAACTATCGAGATGAACCAAATGACTCTCTTAAGGGATTTGATAAGTATTTCTATTTGTCGTTCGAGAAGATCTATGATGAGAAGGAACGCCGTGGGTATCGTGAAGGTTTTGTCCTACGTACGAAAGACCGTAATCTTTGGTTCCGGTTTGTATTGGGCGGCTCTACACAGGTAGCTGATGAGTATGGTTTCACCACAAGTGAAGTTTATAAGAACTTCTACTATCCGGATAACATGTACCGTTATCTCCTCCTTGAGAAACAGGCGTGGGAAATTGAGGAGATGATCATACGGGATATCTACGATTACAACGATAAGATCGCGCGAGCCTTCAACGAGGGTCAGATCAATCTTGCATATATTAGCAAGTTCAAGGGATACCTGGCGCAGTACATAGACGGAGAACCCGCCGGTATCTCAGAATGGATAGCTTCTCGCATATCTAAGTATGCTCCTCACTTGGCGTTTTTCCTTGGGGCATATACTTCAGATGGAGACGCGGGACCTCTCAATGGTATTCTTAAGCCTGATGGATTGCATGATGAAGATAGTGCCTCGGCAGCTATTGCTCAAACTTTTAAGGATACAACCGATGCCAAGGAGGATTACACTAACTTCTATGCTAAGTACCAGACTTTCTCGGGTCTAAACCACATTAATAATCAGGACTGGAAGTATGATTATATAAGATGGGTTTTGTCTCTAGAAGAAGGCCTAATGTATCAGAAGGATGCTCGTGTTTTGTACGACGAATCCGGGCAGATAAAGATGGGTTTGCGAGAGCTCCAGGCTCTGAGATTTAGAAAATCTCCAAACACTACATATACCTTCTCCAATACTTCATACACGGTAACGTCCACGGCGCTCAGCATAACCACTACGGTGGGTTTTGGAGGGTCTGAATCTTCAACACTTACATACTCCTATAATCTTCTTTCTAAAGGACAGTATAAGACTCTAGATACGCTCGTTGGAGAAATTAATTCCCAGAAGTTAAGAGGGGTAAATATCTTCCAAGCCGAGGTTCTGTTTGATCATTATCCTTATGGTTCTCAGACTACTGAAAATCTTCTCCAAGGGACATGGAGTGCGAATTTATCTACATGGGCGACCTCCTTACTAACGAATGTTGCTGACCACCGTGTAGCTGACCCAAGGATTCTTTTCCTCAATAAGTTTCTTGAAGATTCTGTACCGCTGGATCATGTACGTCTTGAGGATCGTGAAGGAACTCTCTCTGGTGTCACAGGAATGGCTCCTTCTGAGAATCCCTTAGGAGTGTGGCCTATATATACCTCTAATGGGAACCCTAATAAAGAACCTATTGAAGGTTTGCCCGTAGCCGGTGAGTGGGAAACTCTAGAGGACAATGTCTTTGATGTCATACAGATACGCTCTATAGGGGCTCCGTGGACACTATCTTTTTCGGATATGGAGGATGGAGACTTTAAAGATTATATGGGACCTCCTTCAATTTTAAAGAAAATTGATGATGAGGGCGCTATCTCTAGCGTAGAGTTGTCCCAGCTTCGCTCTTCTGTAGTTTCTAACCAACCCCAGGTGACTATACTTAAGAAGTTAGTACTAACTAGGCGTGGTGTTCAAGACACAGTGGTTGAGTATAATCTCCGTCAATACTCTACTATAAATAAGCTTGTGGAAGCTATTAACGCTACCAGGTTTAATAAAGACGGTATTGTTGACCCCGAGGGAGATAGGCAGTACTTTGAGGCCCGTCTTGTAGGTGACAAAGATTTACAGGGTGAGGTAAATAGTTATGAACTTATGGCTGAATACGAGCAAATACGTAAGTCCTTTAGGGTCTACAGTAATGAGTACGAACAGGTAACTCGTTATTCTTTTACCCCCTCAGCCGGTCCAGTTATCTCTAACAATCCTTTGACTAATGTATTTGATTTAGAGACTGATATTAATAGCTCTGTGATACGCGGTACGGATGACACACAGCTTTATAGTGCGGATTTGATCCAGAATGGATCAACGTTGAAACTTCAGCCTACACAGGGATATTTCCCAACGGGAGCATCTGATAGTGTGACCCTTGAGATTGATGGCTCTGTAGTAGGGGCAACGGGTGCCTTAGAATCTATCGAGCTGTCAGTACCAAATCCAGGGAGTCTCACAGGAGATTATCAGATACAGGAGTCAACGTATGAGATACCTGAGACGCAAGATGAACTCATTCTATCGTCTAAGATAAGGTACTTTAGTGATAGCTTGGCTAAGACATCGGGGGCATCTTCTCAGCTCAATGATTATGTAGTGGGGTGGCAATTAGCTGAGGATCCAAATGAAACAGGGGGCTCGGTCACTCTTCGAGCGCCACGGAATCGGTATAGCCTGTACTCTACGCATAACTTCAATATAGAGGGACCAGAAGCCGCTTATCAGACCACACTGAGTAGCTTCCCGCTTGGACTACGCAAAGACATCCTGGCGTTTGATATCTATTGCTGGGATGATAAGAATCCAAGCGGTGAGAGATACTATGAGGTAAGGGACAATTGGATCTATTTCGTAAGTGCTAATGTGAAAAACCACGGTATCCCTCTTGCGGGATCGGGCCATCCTAATGCCCCCTATAATGAGAGCTTGGCAGATCTTTTAAGGAGAATAAACACAGACCAAATCGTCAATAAGTATTTCTATGCAAATTTGAAGTTCACTCGTGAAAGCAAGCGGGACCCAGGATATTTCGAGTATACATACCTCCCGAACTTCAAGAAGGATGTACCAAAATCAACCCTGGATACGCTCTATTTGAGACAGGACGCTGCCTTAACGTTAAGGGATACGGAAGACGCAACGTATCGGATTAATCCTAATGGGGCTTTTGATCCGTCCAATACCGCTACGACGTACACGTCATCTAGCTTGGATATCAGGTCTGAGGTAAGAGTAATTTCTGTGTCTCCTGGAAACGGATATACATTTTCAGCATCGTCGTTTGTAGTCAATGATGGAGCAGACACACTATCGCTTTCTGCGACGTGGAAGTACAATTATAGTTATACGAAGACCTTCCTTTTCAGTGATGCGTCCACGGATTCTATATCAGAGCTTGTTAACGCTATCAACGCAGAAACCGTACCTGTAGACGGTACGCAGCTTTTTGACGCTGTTCTTCTTAACGATGATGATAGTGATGAGCTCTTGGCGACAAGCGGTAACTTGAATACTAGTTATGTAACGCTAACTAAAACAGGTTCTGTGAATGCTCTTAAGATAAAGATGAATACTACAGGAGGGGCCGGGTATACCGTACTGTCTCCTACTTACAGCATAAGAACACAGAGGGATAGGCTTATACTTAGGTGCACCATCCAGTACAATGGGACGTACAATCCCCCAGCATACAACATTAGCTCGGGCAAGTACACACTTCTGTCTCTTACAGAGTCAATATCTAATTTGAAGCCTGTATCTGACCCCATATTCACAGGGATATTCGATGCGAAAGTCTTTAACCTAGAATATGCTCTAGATGATGCATCGGAATTGTTGGATGTAAATACTTCTATCACGGGGACTGTCTACGCAAAGTTTTTGGCTACGCATAGCTATGATTTGATTGGATATAGCTTATCATCTGTTGCTGCACTTATTAATGAAGACACTGTTGAGTCGGGCGTGACAGCCACATATGTCTCAGCTTACGGGACATATGAGGCGGGTTATTTACGTCCACAGCCTACGTACACAGCGATACCCACAGCAGTGACAGTGGACATGGATTTGAGAGAGGTACGGGGCGTGCGCCTTTTGAATATGGATAATCCGGGCATTATAACTGTAGAAGAGCTACAGCTGATAATCAACTCATATGAAAACTACAGAGTAGACCTTCCTGATTTGAGTACAAGTCTATCAGACTGGGTTGACTCCGTTAAGGGAGACACGCAAACTGGGATGCTGTCGGTAACTGTCCTTCCTATGTCAGTGGAGAGTTCTCCATACGGGTTGATTGATGAGATAAGCGCGCAGTCACTTAGTACTAATGAACCGGCACATGTGTATTTCGGGGTGATGGGAGACATACGCTTCGTACAGATATCCGACTACAACCTGTATACGCAGATCAATTACATAAAAGAGCGTCTTGCTAAACCGTGGAAGAACTCTGAGGGGAAGGTGGTCCCAGACTATTATACCCCCGAGCAGTACAACACGAATAATCCGTACGCGATAGATGATGAGAACTTCCTGAATTGGCTCCGAAGTACGCGTTACGGGCAGATTCGCAACAGCGTTATAAATGAGGCAACCGTTGCGAACATGTACTTCTGGCTGTATTTGAAGTTCCATAAGGAGTTTGGATGCGACCAACAGAAGAAACTTCTCGAGGATCAAATCGAGAGGGACGAGAACGATCAAAAGATAATCGGACAGGCCACGTAGCAAAGATTAGGGTCGTTAGAGCAGGGTCGGGTAATAGCGAGCTTAAAGGACATCTAAAGGCTCTTATGTATCATATGGAGAGGCTGTTGAAGGTTGAAATGAAAGAGGCTACTCGTCGCATAAAGAGGAAGCTATAATGGGATTTCGTATTAAATACGACCAAAAACCAGAGCTCGTCAAGCCTAAATTGGATGACGTAGATATACCGACTGCCCCGGTCATAGATCCAGCGCAGATTACCCCTCCTCAGTCTTTTCTTAGACCTCAGGAACAAACCCAGGATGTAGGTCAGGAGGAGTCTGGTAAGGGATACAACTGGCGGAATTGGAGTTTAAACTTAAGCTTCTCTGAAATAGAAGGAATCATGGGGGCTGCGGAAAGTGTTCTAGAGGCCCTAGATAGTCTAACTGAGACGCTGTCGGTTTTCTTGAGACTCCTACGTGTGTTTACTAGTGATTTGAAGTCTATCATGCGTATTCTTAAGACTCTTTTGAAGCAAGTCATAAAACAGCTCCGCGCTTTTGTAGAGGGTTTTTCTTCTACAGGTGTTCATGCGTCTCTAATAGGGTTTGACGGGTTCGACAAAAGAGATAGTAAGTTTCAGTTTCCTATTAATGGGGGTCTTAGAGAGTTCGTAGCAAAAGTGAATGAGACATGCTTGAACAGCAAAGACCCGGATGCTCCTAAATACAGCAAACCAGACACGGTTGGTGGTTTTATATTCGCTATGATTGGTAGTACGAACGACCCTGAGTTCTTAGAGGATATGGTTCATAATTTCAAGATACTTGGTAATTTTTTCAGATTCAGGTTTCCTCTACCAGCCCCGCCTAAGAACGTAAGAGCAGTCCCCGGGATCTACAGAGATCGAGAGGATGGAGAAAAGAAGCTAGGTGTTAAGATAACGTGGGAAGACCCTCAAACTCCGATCACTAGGTTCTACATATTCCGTAGTCCCTATAAAGAGGGTGTCGTTAAACAGATAGAAGTGGATGGTGAAGATATAGATATTAGAGTGTTTGAGGATGAAGGTTTTCCAGTACATAAGCCTGTGATACCCGGCAGACCGAGATACAGCTATATCGATTTTGATGTCAATCCAGAAGACATATACTACTATAAAGTTTTCAGTGCTTTAGGGCGCAGCTTCATAGAATCTGATAAAGAAGAAGATCAGGTATACAAAAGGATAGATGCTCCAAACGCTTCTCAAACAGTGAGTGCGGAACCTCGTCTTTGCATACCCGTATCTGAGTTAGAGAAGTACACACTGCTTGATGAAGACGGAAACGTTGTTAGCCCAATTGATTTAAAGGGAGATTGGTACTCTCTTAGTTTACGTACTATGCTCGGTCCGGCTTTTGAAAAGCTCCTAGACAAGATGGACTCAGTTAGCGACCGCCTTCTTGGTATGGTCAATACAAGTTCAGATGCGATGTCTGATTACGTTAAGACTTTTCAAAGTAAGATAAGGACTTACCTAGATGTTGTAAGGAGAGTGTTGGATATCGTTGATCAGATGCTCTCTTATCAGCTGCGCGGTAACTTCATTTTGGTAGAGATCTATCCTGAAGTAGGAGGGATAGAAGGCTTTGTTGATAGATTCAATAGAGCAACTGCAGAAGATGCAAAGGATCAAGACGGCAACAAGATAGCTACTGCAGGAGACGGTATATCAGACCTGGCTACAGAAGGTGTCATGTTTGGGGTCACCATGGTATACGGTTTCCCTACGGCGGACAGTGACTATATCAAAGAAAACGTACCTGATAAACAACAGAACAAGTTTGAGGGTAGCCTAGAGGACACGCAGAAGGCCCTTGAAGCATTCCTTAACATATTAGGACTAGGGGGATAGAATGTCTGATCCCTATCTGAAAAATCCGTATTCATCGAATGATAGCGAGGCTGTTGTAGAGAGCATCGTAGATATGATGCTTCAAACAGAGGAGCTATACTCTGACCAATTCAATAACTACCTGAGACGCATACACAGGGTGCGTAGGAATATAAAGAGAGAGCAAGAGAAGCTAAAGCTTTTGCTTGCCGAGAATAATTTGAGTCCTAGTCTCCCTCAATTTTCGAAAGTCTTAGGAGATTACTTATATCCTGATAGTGAGTCTGAACCGGCACAGACATACGTAAACCCAGAAGAGTCCTACACAAAGACGCACACGGTACTTGAGGTCTATACACTAAAAGAGATAGCAGCACAGCAGCCCGGGGTCAATGACGCTATTAGAGACTCCATGGAGCGTATATATAAAGAGCGTAATATGCTCTCCAAGCTGACGTACAAGTTCCATAAGTTGAATAATGTATTCGGTGAGTCTATAGAGAGAAAAAAGAGCTCTTCTAGCTATAAGGACGTAAAGAAAAAGAATAGAGACATAGCTGTTCTTATATCAGAAGTGCGTAGTTTCCGGGATGTGATACAGCAGATCCCAGACGAGCTTGCAGCATCAAAAGCAAAAGAGGATTTGAATACAGGAATGAACGTTTATTGTTCAGCTTACATGGTACGTAAAAAGCAAGTCATAAAAGATGCGGCAGATCTCTCTGAAGACTTCTCTGATGATACCAGTTTGCAGGACACAATAAATGGTTTGCTTGCTATCATGTCTCTTTCAATGCCTAAGCAGTACACGGGGACCGTAGAGAATAAGAAAAGCATACTCCGTCTTCTTGATGGTGCTTTAACAGATCTAGGTCTTTTACTAGCAGACACAATCGGGGAGCTTAATCTTCTTGCAGGATCCTCAGGTATACCTAATGAAAAGGTAGAGAGTATCAGGCGTAATATCATATCGGTTCTTCGTTCACAGGTTAAGTCCAAGGTAACAACTAAGACAACACGCGATCAGATGCTTGCAGTTAATGACTCTGATATCTCAGAAAAAGTACGTAAGAAAGATCGTTTCGTGAACGCTTTGAATAGGATGAGCGATGCGGTGACCCAAGGAGCAGAGGCTATGGGTGAGGTCGCGCAGGAGTTCTCAAAGCGTTTATTTAATACCGCGGTCCTCTCTTCAGGGTTTCCTGAGACTTTTCAGAAGACTGGATTAGAGGCTTTAAAGGATAACCAAAGAGAGGTAGTGCGTCAGAGGTATGGAGGAGAAATACCTTTTTGTGATGAGGTGATAGTAATCAATGATGACGGGACTAAAGAGTTCGTTAAGAAAGAAGATGCGACAGAGATAGAGGACGGTACGTACAGGAAGAACTCAGATCTTAAGAGAAATCAATACTTTGACGAGTTTGGGAGAGACCCAAATGACGTCAATACCTAGAATAATCTTCTAATACTTTGGCCTTATGCTATGTCTATTGATATCAAGCTACAGAACGCCTGTGACCATCGCATTAATTGGATTCGGTCGGAGTTAGAGACTGATCGTAAGACCATTTTTCTATCGTATCCTATAGCGTCTACGGCCTCTTTTAAGCTTCGTATCAATAATGTAGTTCTTCCTAAGAGTTCCTACGGATTCAGTAATAGTGAAGAAAGCACTGTAGTAGAGCCTACTAGGTATGTAAGTCTTAAGAAAAAATCCAAGCTGAATGACCCCATTATTGAGGCGCAGTATACGACATTTTTGGATTACTGCCCTAAGTGTGTGGGTCTTAGGTACATAGATGATCTTACGTATGATAAATCCGGAGACCTTAATACGGTACGGAATGAATATCTTCTTGTACAGAATGTTGAGAAGCGTGTTATAACAGAGTTGGGGAGTAACGTTTTCCACGAGAATATGGGTACTAATCTCCATTCTCTCGTTAATCAAAAAATCCTTGATTTTGACTTAATTCGAAATCAAATCACGGACCAGATAATAACTAGTCTTAATCGCCTAAAGGAATCTCAGCGTACCCTTTTAGCATCTAGAAGAGAAGTTTCTGACGGTGAGCTTCTGGACAAAATTGGCGAGGTTATTGTAGAGCGGGCTGAAGACCCGACCATTTTGCGTGTTACTGTTACTTTTACGGCACGCAGTGGAAGAACACTTGAATACACGCAGTTCCTGGAACTGTCTAGACAAAGGGTCGCTTTCGTATGAGCTTAGCTGCTCCAACAATATTATACCCCATGACAGACTGGGTATCTGGCGTTGAAGAGACGTACTCTTCTTCAGATCTCGTGCAGATGATATCTGGAGAGATACCTGTAGTCGTCTCTGAGATAGACGACGAAACTATGCTGTCCGTACAGTATCGTTATAAGGTTTCTTATCCAGGTCAGGCAGGGACATGGTCTTCGTACAGTGAAAGCGGAATCACCGTAGGGGCAACTTCTACGGCTGTTATTGCTGTGCCTTGGTCTCTTAATACATCTGGTATAATAACTCTAGTAGATAATGCTACGCTAAATCTTCAGTTTAAGACCATAAAACGCAGAAGAATAGTGAATGATGTAGGTCCTATACTTGGAGAGAGTTCAGTATCAAGCCTCGTAGTAAACATAATAGATGAGGATGAGATTGAGGCATCTTCGCAACCCCCAACGGGTGTGGACCTCAAGAGGGCTAAAGATAGCATTAAGATACGTGTGCCTGCGAATGGTCTGCGCATCAGCGGAGATGGTAATTTTGCGGGGTGTAACTTCTATCTGGCGCTTGAACCCGGTGGAGGAGAGGATGGATATGCTCTCGCGAACAGTTTCCTTATAACCGACCCAGACTCTGCAGAGACTGTTACCTCTACCATCGAGGAGTCAGAGACTGAGGACTCAACCAATGACATCACTATCACTACGACGCGTGATAGGACAAGGTTGATCCAGTACTATACACTCTCTATTACAAAGACTGTTTTACGTAGAATGGTGAATGATGGCTCTATATCTGATGTATTCCTGGCAGACGGGCAGTCAATAGATAGAGACCGAAGGTTTTATTTAGTAGCCACTCTTGTTACGTATGACCAGGTACTAAATGAAGCCGTTGAGAGTCCTTATTCTTTCGAACAAGAGGGTCAATTTGTAGACTTCCAGACTCAGTACTTGACGCTGCCGTCTAGAAGCCGTACAGATGTTCTTTTCTCGATTTCCCAGGATATTTTCCAAAATAACGAACTAGTAAGTGTCATACCTGGTTCGGTGTTAAGGGATATTTCAGATCCTGTCGCTACAGAGTTTGAGCGATTCTACGTCATACAGGATTTTCTTTTTGCCTGTCTTTCGGTAGATACGCTCTTACAGTTTGATGACGCAAACGGTGATGGTATAAGTGATAGTCTAGAGGAGAATGTAAGAAAGAGAAAGTTGGCGGACGCTCTCACGATATCTAGTTTTACCCCCCTTCAGAATTTCATAGACCAGCAGTTCAATAAGATGGGGTCAAACTATGATTTAACACGTAAGGGTTCTCAGAAGGCTCGAGGCACAGTCACGTTTTACATGACACAGAGGCCCACAGAGGATATTATTGTCTCTGATGGGACTACGGTCTCAACAGAAGCAGATGTCGATGCAGGAACGCAGGCTACAGAGTTTTTAGTCCAAGGCAGCAAAATTTTGGATGCGGATAATCCGGATCCCTTCTACAACCCTGATACAAAACGTTATGAGATAACAGCCAATATAGAAGCTCGCTTTGGTGGGACAGCAGGTAATGTCCCCGCGGGCACGATAACAATTGTGACTGGGTTGAATCCGTTACTTCGAGTAGAGAATAATTCTCCCACACTATACGGTTCTAATACAGAGACTAACGCACGATTCGCGACTCGTATAAAAATGGCCAGAGCTTCTTATGATTCAGGGACAGAAACAGGATATGCCTCTACATCAAACGGTGTCCCGGGGGTACTTGAGGCTCGAGTAGAAAAGGAAGATGACCCCCTCATGATGCGCGACTATGATGAAGAGTCAAAAAAGCACATTGGGGGTAAAGTAGATATCTATGTAAGAGGAGAGTCTATAACTCAAGTAGTAGACCAAGTAGCTTTCAGATATGAATACCCGACCGATACCTTTGGCAACAAGGTAGGGGAGCAGTTTTATGTCACAAACTCCTCTGAGTATCGCATCCGTACTAAGAATCCTAATGTAGGTTCTGAGAGTCCTATCGTAATCGTGCATAGTGTTCGCAACGTCACAAGAAATTCTAACTACAGCCTAGACGGCCTGCGGATTATAGGCGACGGAGACACTATCTTGTTGGATGCGAATCTCACCAACCAGAATATAGGCATGGCTGCATTAGATGTTATCATGGTGGACTACAGATATCGCAGCTCAAACGAGCTCATTCTATCTGAGCAGCCTGTAATAGAAGTGGTCTCAGTAACAGATACTAATGATGCTACGATAGATAGCTCGAAATACGAGCTTACTAAATCGGAAGATATCCTTCAAAACGGTGAGTCTACAATTGCTAAGGACTCAGTGAAGTTCTACTTCAATGATAGCGATAACATCAATGAGTTGGTGAGTGTAGAAAACGAAGAGAAGGACATGTTAATCAACGTCCCTGCTAAGCTTAATTTGAAGGGCGTAGACATTGATACTATCGTCGTGAAACCAGATAATACGGGAACTGGATCGGCCTATCGACTAAATGTGGACTACACAGTAACACCGGGAAGCGTTACCACGTATACCTATATCAGTTTAAAAGATAATGGCATGATCCGTAATGGTGACCGCGTTTATGTAGACTATGAAGCTAGTGAGAACTTCAACGTCACATATACTGTCAACAATCTTTTGTCTCAAGTACAGGATGCTATCGACAGCATGAAGCATGCTTGTGCGGACACTATTGTTAAGAACGCTGTAGGAAACTACGCAGATTTTGCTTTCAAGGTGGTGGCTAAGACCGGTACTGACAAGACTCTTCTTAAATCACGCGTGCAGACGGCGCTTGCGAACCTGGTAGGACATCTTAAGATGGGAGACACTCTTACGCAAGGAGCTGTAATAAATGCTATAGTAGGTGTTAAGGGTGCGAAAGAGATACAGATGCCCATAACTAGGATGATGAAGAGAAACAGCTCCTACATTGTTCTGGATGATATAGGGGAGACTACTTTTGAGATATATCAGAAGACGAGTAGAAGTGGGGTGACATCATATCGTTCTGTAAATAGCGTCCTGACTTATAAGACGTCAGATGGAGGGGGAGATAGCAATCTTTACAGAGCTGTGTATGAAAATAATATACCGTTGACCCTCGTGGATAATGCTTCTCTTGTGTCTTCTGCTTCTGGCAGCGCATATATCCAGTCTGACGGAAGAATTATAGTCAGTACGACTGATGGTCTGCCCCCACAATCAAAGAGCTATAAGGCGACATATTATACGTTCTATCCTGCTGATGAAAATGTTGTGCAAGATATCGAGACTGCCCAAATAGAGTATCTCAGAGTAGATAGTCTTAGCTTAAAGGGCATCGAAATTGTAGATGAGACGATAGTTAAAAGAGGACTCTAAATCATGGCCAAGAATTTAGGCGAAGGCGTGTCCACTGTTCTTAATGCTGAAGGTTACGCATTCGATAAAGTAGTTTTTCAGAAGGGTAAGCCCCCGTTCGATGCGGAGCTTAACCTCGCACAAGAACTGCAGGAAATAATCACTCAGAGATCGACGGCTCATCTTCCTTCGGGATGGCTTAGCTATCGCCCCTATTATACCTCTAATACTCTTCAGAATAGCTTCTATACCCAAAATCCCACAGGGGCAAAGCCTGAGGTAGCTTTGGTAAATGGGTGGCC
>WJJK01000335.1 GCA_014729705.1 Candidatus Altarchaeales archaeon
AAAAGAAAATACGGTAGCATCATCCACTCCAGGAAACACCGAACCAAGAAAAACGAATGCCTCCTCAAACTAATCGCATACAACCTACACCGAACCAACAAACTAATAAAAACCCTTTACCAAAGGGTTTCTACAAAGCTAAATCCCTTTATTTTTTCACCAGGGAAAGGAAGTTTCCAAGGATCTTCTGCCCCGCCTGAGCTGATTTCTCAGGGTGAAACTGTGTTGCATAAATGTTTCCACACTCAATGACTGATGCGAAATCAATGATGTGGCGGGTTGTCGCACCCACAACCGAGTCATCTGCGGGCTGAGGGTAAAAACTGTGGACGAAATAAAACCAGTCCCCCCCGCAAACCCCCTCCAACAACCTCGCCTCCCCCAATAAATCAAGGTTATTCCAACCCATATGCGGAATGCTTTCGGTCTTTGAATCCGGAAAACGAGGGCAGACCCCTTCAACCAGATTCAATCCTTCAACCTCCTGCGCCTCACTGCTTCCAGATAATATCAACTGGATTCCAAGACAAATCCCAAGGAAAGGTTTGCCGGACTCAACCTGGCTGACTAAAGCCTCCCGCATCAAAGAAAGATTCATCATCGCTGATTTGAAGTGACCAACCCCCGGCAGAACCAATGCGTCGGCTTCATCAAAGCATTTACTGTCTCGCGCCAGGAAAACATCCGCCCCCAGAGCCTGAAACGCGTTGAAAACGTTTCTGATGTTGCCTGCCTTATAATCTATTACCGCCAACCTCATCTTTTAACCGCGGAAACTATTTCAGACAGTCTACCCAGGTTTTCCTCTGCTATCGTTCCGGTAACCAAAACATCCGCTCCAGCCTCCAAAACCCCGCGGGCGGATGAAACATCCCGCACCCCGCCGCCCACTATTAGCGGAAGGTTGACTTGGGTTTTAACCGCCTTAATCATTTCATAGGGAACGGGCCTGGATGCCCCGCTTCCCGCCTCAAGATACACACAACTTAAACCGAAATACTGGGCGCATAATGCGTAGGCTAATGCCTTATCAACTTCACCTGGGAGGATCCTATCCACCCTACCCACCTGCTCCACCTTAGTGGGGTTCTCGCTGGTTGAGACCACAATGTATCCCATCGAAATCGGTTCCACGCCCGAATCCCTCAGAAAAGGCGCGGCCTTAACCTGCTCGCCCACAAGAAAACGCGGGCTTTGGGAGTTCATAAGCATCATGAAAAAAAGATAATCCGCTTGGGTGCATACCCCGGAAGCCCCGCTGGGAAATAAGATCACAGGAAGAGAGCACTCCCGCTTTATCCTGAACACAGTATCTGAAACTGTCTGTCCGTGGGCGGTTGAACCCCCCACCATAATGGCGTCGGAGCCAAAATCCTGCGCCCCCCCGGCGATAACCGCCGCCTCACCCTCATCCTGCTTATCAGGGTCGATTAACGTGAAATGCAGGGGGGGTTTGCCTAAATCCAATAAATTCACTCTACCACCCCAGTCTTCCTAGCCACACCCCACGCCTCATCCTCGGTTAACCCGTCGCCTAGGATGGTGTGGCGGTTCCTTATGTCGTGGGCACGAACCAAAGCCTCTATCACCGTCTCATCGGCTATCCCCAGCTCGCCTGCGCAAGTGGGGGCCCCACAGTTTTCCAAAGCATTTTTTATCTTCAACCAATCCGCGTTATGAAGGCAAGCCGTTAAAATAGATCCCACCCCGCATTGATGCCCGTGTAAGGCCGGTTTCTCGCAGATGAGGTCCAGCGTGTGGCTGAACATATGCTCAGCCCCCGAACACGGCCTGCTTGAACCTGCGATCCCGATAGCCACACCTGAGCTGATTAAAGCCTCAACCAGGATTGAGACGTCGCCTGAAATCTTTTCAGCCTTCTGGATCACGATTTCAGCGCTCAAACGCGATAGGGCTGCCGCATAATCCCCAAAGTACTCGCCTCTCTTTTGGTGGGCTAACTCCCAATCCAAGACCGCCGTGAAATTGCTTATAGCGTCAGCGCACCCTGCCGAGAGAAGCTTTTCAGGGGCTTTGCCGATGATTTTCGTGTCACCTAAAACCCCCAGGGGACAGTGAACACGCAGGGAAAGTGGTTTCTCCTGCTTAATTGACACTTGAGGGGAGGCTATGCCGTCGTGGCTGGCTGAGGTTGGAACACTTATGAACGGGGTTTTAGATTCGAAGGCCACAAGCTTGCCTGTGTCAATAACCCTGCCGCCGCCAACCCCCACAACGTATCCCCTGTTTTCCTCGGTAACCTGCGAAGCATAATCCTTTATCTCTTTTTCGCTGCTGGTTTCAGTGACTTCAGCCTCACAATCAAGCTGCTGGGATACTATATCCCCTGCAATACCCCTCGTATTATCGTCGCATAAAATAAGGGGCTTACCCCTTAACCCCAACTCAAAGACAAGCTCGTCTGCCTCATAGAGGGCGTTCTCCCCCACCAAAACCTTCCTGGGTAATTCAATGTCTTTCATGGGAATGCGTAAACAGAAATAGGGGAAAAAAACATATAAAGGAGGCTAAATCTTGACTAATTGAGCGTGCTTAACTCCCCCAACGTCCAACACACTTGATTCATCGAGAACACCTCCCTCACATAATGCCTCGATTAACCGGTTTCCAACGAAATTCCCGGTGGAAGCCTCACTCAATAAATCAAGTATCTGGCGCCTTGAAGCAAGCTCCTGCCCATAGAATCCAGGGTTAACGTGGAAATGCAGCTGCCCCGCCTTAAAGGTTTTACCTAAAACATCCCTGTCGCAGGCGGCCAGAAGCACTTCACCCCTGCCTTTATGGATTTTATGGGCGAACATGACTCTGGTTTCTACTTAATCTGCCTGAAAGGCCACCAACCGCCGCATGCGGTGCATTTAATGATTTTCTGGCCTGATAATTCAGTGATTTTTGTGTCAGGTCTTTTGCATTCATGGCATAATACGTATTCATCGGCGAAGCCCTGGATTTTTTGCTGAAGAAGCCTTGATTTAACTCGACGCTGGATTATCGCCCGATTACCGTCGACTATCGCAGGCACCGCAAGCTCTTTAGAGAGGAAACGTACGATGTGCGCGGGTTTACGGTCGAAGGCTGAAGAAATTTCGTTGAGGTTTCTAATAATCGTAGTCTTACCCTCGATGAGGGAATCCACCGCAGGCATCTCGAATCGGTCGGTTGACTTAAGTTTCTCAGGGAGCTTACTCCACGCCTGATCAAGCAGTTTATCGTAGTCATCCATTTGAATCAAGAAATAAGGCAAACCCCCTTAAAAAACACGGGGTTTATATACTTATCCTGCGGGATAATAACAATACCAAAATGCCGCCCCAAGCCCAAAGAAACCCTACGAGACAGGCTCAAGACGACCCCCTAAGCGGTCTTGAGAAAACAAACGGCGTAGGGCGGAAAACGCCTTATGATTCCCACCAAAAAACACTTGACAAGAAATCCAGGAGACTACAGCGTAGAAGGGATGATCAGGCAGAGAAAACAGTGGAGGATATTGATTCACTGATTTACCACGGCGACTACGTGAGTGCCGCAGGCCTTGCTCAGAGAACACTGAAAAAATGGGGTTCTAAAGCCGAAAACATTGTATTCAAAAACCGCATCCGACGTTACCTTGGGGTTGCAGGCGTCCGAGCCTACCAGGAGGGTGGGGGCAGGAAATACCTGGAAATCGCCGAAGACGCCTACAAGGAATCAGTAGAAGACTATGTGGAAGAGGGGTTGGGGGGTAAATCCGATGTCGCACGCGCCCTAAACGGCTTGGCTGTGGTTGAGGTAGAGAGAAGAAACCTAGGCCGAGCGTGGGAATACCTATCAGGGGAGTGCACACAAGAATTCATACCCCAAGACAAGAGGCAGGAGACCCGTGTGGTGGAGGTCAAAGGCGTAAACGCAATTGATCTTGCGCCTGAAAACTCCTGGATACAGACTACCCACGGCTACCTGATGCATCATTTCAAAGGGCGCAGAAACCTCGCAGCCAACGCATACGAGAAAGCCTGTAGTGGAACCGCTGAAAAAGACGGCAACTACCTGGCATTCAACAACCTCGCGGTGCTGCGCGCAGAAACTTTGATGGATGAGGTCTCAGCCGGGAACGCAGACAAAGCAGAAAAGCTGATAAAAAACCTTGGCGGTATTCTCGGCAAATCAATGCAGTTGGCTGACAAATATGCAAGTAAAAAAGAAAAGCAGTTAATCCAAAGCAACAGCGAATACCTCGAAGAAAAAAGGCTTCAAGCTTTAGAGTATATATATGGTCCTGAAGCTGTGAGGGCTGCGGTTAACGGTTAATTAAAAACAAAAATCAATGAATAACATATGTAAGGGGGTGTGGGAATCGAAATGGAGAGCCGCAAAATAGTTCCACTGGATGTCGCAAAACAGCAGGCGTCTTTGGAGCGGCCCATGGAGTTTCAAAAGGGCCAGTCCCGCAGATTAGAGGAGCTTTTATCTCGGAAATTCGGCGAAGAAAAAGCCGGGAAACTGGTTGAACAACTAAATAAATTGTTCGACGAGGATCAGGCAGGCGGGGTGAAGATCCCCCCCATGTTTCAGGATAACTACCTCAGATGGAGGAAAGCATTGTACGCCGGGGAAATCGAGGTGAAAGTCAAAAGCCGAAAGGAGTTGAACGCCGGCTTAAGGCTGCCTGAAGGGTTGGAGGCGGCAGCACTATACAACCCATTCGAAGGGGAGTACGGGTCAATATCTTTAGGCGAGGAAATGCTTTCTATGGGCAGAGAAAAGGAGTTGGGGGATGCTCTCTCAGAGGAAGCATTACACAGCATGCACACCTGCCTCAACCCCAACCTATCCGGGATCATATCCTCTGTGAAAAACAGGAAAAACGAAATAGATGCGGGGGAAAAAAAGAAACTAGTCTCCTTTTTCAACCAAAAAAACCCCTTCACCGAGGCGTTCATAGACTACGTTAAGGAGCCCTCCACCGCCGGGAAGACCCTGAAATCCCTTGAAAACCAGGATTTCTGGGGTAGACTGGAGACCTTCCAGAACCCGCATAAACTGGGTCTCGCCTACCTTGGGGCGGTAGAAAGAAAATACAGCGAATCCGTGGGGGAGGAAGCCACAAAACAATTGATGGGGGAGCTACTGTTCTCCACATTCATAGGATTGCACGCAACCCATGATGAAGACGCCTTATATGGAGAGGACTGGGCTAAATTGGCAGTCAAATCAGAGGAGCAAGGCCCGCTGCCTTCTATGGTAAAACAATTAAACACCCTCACCGAAGGAAGATACGAAAGGGAGCTTGATGCGGCTAAGACTTTGGGCATTGGACACCGGGGCGAGGAAATCGAGTCCGCAGCCCAAGCCGCAACCTACGTATACGCCCTGCCGACTCCAGGCGTGAACAGAGGCGACTACCACGGGGAGGGGATAACCACTTCAGAGGGGATTAAACGCGGCAGTCTTGGACCTAAAGCTGCGATAGGGATGAGCCACTACTGGCAGTGGATCACCCGGTACTGGTGTCATGAGGCTATCGCCCTTGAGAAAACAGGGGAGTCGGGCATTGATTGGATGAAGATGAACCACTCATTTCCCGTGATGCAGTGGGCTATAGAAAACGAGCGTATGCGGCACCTGGAAAAACTCGGAGATGTTCACGCGATAACCCAGAGCCAGGGGGCGGTGGATCTGGCCTCCTCAGGGGTTATGACATTATTAAACAGCAACGTCGGAAACAACGCGATGCTTGATATCGCAGACCTATTCGGTTCTCAAGACAAAAAGGGCAGGAGCGTGGCCAACCTATGTGAGAAGTGGATGGTTATGGGGCAGACCACAGGCTGGGGCTTCCTCGCCAAAGACGATCCACTGGCTGATATGCGGGAATCTGATGAGAGGTTTCAGGGAGTGGAAAAACTAGGCGACTACATCTGGGATACCGTATGCGACAACATACAAAATCATGAGCGGCTGGGGCAAGCTTACCAGGGGGAGGAGGGGCAGCGGAAACTCAAGGCCCTTCGAGGAAACAAAAACTTCCGAGATCAATTCCTCTCCTACGCCACCTACCTCAACACCGACGCCCAAACACGGTTGAGGCAGCATGACAACAGCACCAAACAGGAGGAGGTCACATTACACGGGCCCCTACCCCGTAAATTATATTCATACGTGGAAACCCTTGGCTGGTCCAATGAACAAATACCCCCGGATGAAGCTATTAACATGGCTAAGCTCTGGAG
>WJJK01000336.1 GCA_014729705.1 Candidatus Altarchaeales archaeon
ACTCAAAAATCTCATTGAAGATGTCATGTGTAATCACATCCTGTATCGTAAACTTGGTTTTCCCGATGCTCTTCAGATATCTTTTTTGATCTTGAATCTTCGAAAGAATTACATCTTTCTCCGTCGAGGGGGGAGAATCCTGCAACCACTTCCAGACTTTTCTAAGATCTAAAGGACCCTTCGGTTTAGGTTTCACACCTGTAGACAACCCGGTATACCCAGGCATGGGGACATAAACCACCGGAGGCTGAGCCGGCTTCTTCCTTTTCCAAGGAAGCCACAGAGCCCTTTTCCGAATCTTCATCCCGCCGATCTCTTTTGCCAGATCTGCGGCCTCATTCATATCTTCATACTTTCGGGCAAGGACTTTTTCATCCATATAAGAAAGGGCCGGAGCAGGAATCTCCGAAAGGACCTTCGTCATCCCTTCATTCAACCCCTGCAAACCCTTGGCTAAGTTCCCCAATCCTTTCTGGAGTTCCTTATAATCGACCTTCTCTTTTTTAGCTTTCGCTGCTTTGTGTTTCCTGGACATATATCCACCGAAGTTTTACTAAAAGACCGCACTTACAGCTCATTTATCCTGCTATAGAGGATAAATATTGGGAGCCTTCTGTATCAAAGGTAATTCTATGTCTGAAACAATTGTAAACCAGATCATTCGACTCGCCGCTGAAAAACCCGAGTACCGATCCCGGTTAGTCGAGTTTCTGAAAAAAACAGCAGTACAGTCCAATCCACAAGAGCTGTCCAAAATGATTTTGTACCGGGCACTCCCAGCCCTCCATTTCAAGAATGTACCCAAAGATCTAAAACCCTCTCCGGGTCTCCTTCGGGAAGTCCAACAGTTCTCCAGAGACGTTCGCGAAACGGTGAACACCTACTGGATTCAGAACAGCAAAGATTTCAGGACCCCCAGACTCCCTCAGGAAATGTTCAGCGACAAAAGCATCATGAATATTTTCATGTTATGCCTCGAAATGAACCCCCTGAATTGGCTCAGGGCCAACGAACCAAGATGGTATCGGTCCCTGTTTATCAATGAAGAAGGTCTCGAGGATTTCATCAGGTTCCTGAAAAACAATCAAACCCTCCGCCAATATGTAACGGATGTCGGAGGGGGATCCATAGTAAAAAATATCCTGCGAGCCGCCTATAAAACTGGTGCACGTTAAGCTCGGATATTCTCCAGAGAAAGGGCCGGAGAGTTCAAACATCTCTCACAGGGTGAGAGGGAACTCGGCACTGAATCGGACCCATAATTGCTGAAAACAAGAGGCTGATCGCAGTCCTTGAAAAAAAGAGTCCACACAGAGCCCCAGATCCACTTCATACCTTCAACTTCCATATCAACCCCACAGAGGGGTTTCTTATCCCCGGTAAGAAGGTGGCAGGTTTTTTTCATCGAAACCGGTCTCAGACACGACTTTAAGATAAAGACCGAAAAGACCCAGACGGAAAATTCTTTCTGAAGGTCTAAGATCCACCTCACTTGATCTCGAGATACAGTCACTACATCTTTGTATAGGACGATCCCATTCCTGATCCCAACCCTTCGGGTCTACAGGAAAATATTGATGATCATCCCCTCGATCACAACAGAGCTTTCCCTGCTCCGGATTATACAGATGAATTTTGGAGTACCTCAAACCTCTGTAATCCCATGCCCCATAAAGATCTATGAGCCCCTCTGCCCTGATCTCCAGCGCTTTTTTCCGGGCCTCTTCGAGCCGATCTATAGAGAGACCCAATATCTTCTGAACCTCCTGCGCCTGATAGGCGTCCCCACCCCGAACAACACCACGAGAGATCTCTTCTATCCTTTCCAAATCAGTAAAGAAAAGTTCAAGCTCTCTCAAATCACGCTCTTTGTCTGACATTTCTTACTCCAGCTCAGGAGGTCCCTCGGGATAATACCCTATATACCGAAGGTTCCTGAGCCGCTCTCCCCAGTCCATCCCATACCCGACCACAAAATGGTCATCCACCTCGAACCCCGGGAAATGAATGGTAACGGGAACCTTTCTCCGGGAAGGTTTGCTCAATAGGGAGCAGATCTCCACTGAGGCAGCTCCCTTCATCTTCATCGTATCCAGCAGGTACTTCATCGTCAGTCCGGTATCTACGATATCCTCTACGATAAGGATTTCGCAATTATTAACAGGCTGCGTTATGTCACTGGTCAGTCGAACCACCCCACTGGTCGCAGTTCTGGACCCGTAGGAAGAAACGCCAATGAAATCACACCTTATAGGGAGCCCAATGTGCCTGACGAGATCGGCAAAGAATGGGAACACTCCTTTAAGAAAGCCGATCACAACCAGGTCTTTCCCTTTGTAGTGTTCCGTGATCTCTTTTCCGAGAATCTCACACCGGGTTTTGATCTCTTCCTCTGCAATGAGAGTCTGGAGTCCCTTCGTATACGTTTCCAGGATCATCTCCTCCCCCAAAAACGAAAACCCCCTTCCAAAGGAAAGGGGCCACGTTTTCGACCTGTAGGCCCTTTACTTACTAACTAATACTTCATGTCCAGACAGAGCCGAGACCCACGGCAACCTGATACCGGTCTCCCGGCATCATAAGCTCAACATCAAGCCTCTCACTCACATTATCATTGTACCGACTCATAGTTTCCTCACGAAACTGCCTATACACCAAAGATAAAACTCTATTAAAAGAGTACAATCAATTTGAACTTTTGGTGAGGATTCTACTATGCAATTGAACCCTGAACAGCAAAAAGTCGTAGATGTAGAAGAAGGACCAATCCTCGTCCTGGCCGGAGCAGGAACCGGAAAAACGAGGACACTAACAGCTAGGGCAACCCGTTTGATCCTGGACGGCCTCCCCCCTGACCGACTCCTCCTTCTAACTTTCACGAACAAGGCCGCCGGGGAAATGAAAGAAAGGATGTCGAAACAAGTCGGAAACCTGGCAAACAGGATATGGGCCGGAACCTTTCACAGTATCGCCAGCCGAATTCTACACCGACACGCAACAAAATTAGGATTTGGATACTCTTTTGCTATTTTGGACGACGAAGATTCAAAAAGCCTCATGAAAAGATGCATAAAAGACGGGAAACTGGATAAAGTAGAGGGGATGCCAGCTCCCAGGGTCATCTGCAGTCTGATCTCCAAATCGATTAACGCCGGAGAAACTCTCGCCGCATTAATCCAGGACGCGAGGCCTGATTTCAAAGACATCCAGACAGAAATCGAGAAAGCCGCTAAATTATACAAGATAGAAAAAAAGAACATGGACGCCATGGACTTCGACGACCTGTTGAGGTTTTGGGTTCTACTCCTCAAGAAAGAGGAAGATGTTCGGGACTTATACTCAAGCCAATTCAAACACATCCTGGTAGACGAGTACCAGGACACAAACAAACTGCAAAACAGAGCCATCAAACTACTGGCTAAAAACCACCAAAACATCACGGCAGTCGGAGACGATCATCAAAGCATCTACGCTTTCAGAGGGGCCCAATTCAGGAACATCCTGGAGTTTGAACACGATTGGCCCGGCTGTAAGGTTTTCACCATCGAGCAAAACTATAGGAGTTCCCCCCAAATCCTCCAGGTTGCAAACGCTTCCATTGCACAGAATGTGGCCCAGCGCCCGAAGAATCTGTTCTCAGAAAAGAGACCCGGAAGTAAACCTGTCCTGAAAGTATGCCCAAATATGAACTCTCAGGCTCGGGCTTTGATCAGTGACCTGAAAAAAAGGAAATTCAGTATTCCCCTGGAAAAAATGGCAGTTCTGTACCGGTCCCATCACCAATCCATGGAAGTACAGATTGAACTTTCAAGAGCCAAGATC
>WJJK01000337.1 GCA_014729705.1 Candidatus Altarchaeales archaeon
TCTATTTTTTTTGTTAGGGTTTGGGGGTTGAATGGTTTTTTTATGTAGTCGTCTACCCCTATTTTTTTTAGTTTGGTTATTCCTTGTGTTCTGAATTCGGCTACTGTGAGGAATATTATTTTGGTTTTTTTTGTTTGGGGTTTGATTTTTTTTATGGTTTCCAGGCCGGATATGCCGGGCATGAAGAAGTCCATGAGTATTAGGTCGTATTTTTTTTGCCGGGTTTTTTGTATGGCTTGTTCTCCTTTTTCGGCTTCGTCTGTTTCGTGTCCCTCTATTTCTAGTATGGTTTTTATGGTGTTTCTTATGTCTTTTTCGTCGTCTACGATGAGTATTTTCGCCATCTTATTTTTTTGTTTCGATTATTTTGTCTGCGAACATCTCCACGTCCTTCTCGATCTCCCGGGCAAACCCCTCCGTAGGATAGATAAACAGGCAAGGCAGGTTCGCCTCAATCAGTTGAGTCGTTAAATCATGTATGAAACGCACTACCTCCATCCTATCATGGTATTCCAGTAAATTTATTGGGGAGTCGATTAAAATAACCTCGCATTTCTTTTCTGAAACAAGTTTTATTAACTCCCCGCACATACCCATAAGGCCGGTTTGCGGGGATAAGTGTATGCATCTTGTCTGCTGGGGTTTCTTCAACCCCGAGCTCACGCAGTCTATGAAAAAAAACCTATCCGCCACCTCTTCTCGGCTGAAACCCTCCTTGGACTTGGTTTCAGTGAATAAACCCTTCTCCTCAACCTCTTCTTGGGCGGTTAGCAGGTTTAAAGCCTTGTTTGTTGGGGTGTTGAAAAGCGTCACCCCTATTTTTGCGTATTTATTGGCGAGGTTTTTCAGTATCGGCGCAAGGGATTGACGGTATCTCCTTGAAGGCAGTAATACGTAGACAACCTCCCCCTCCCCCATGTATTCAAGTAACTCATCCAATTCCGCCATCGTCGTATTTTAGAGAAAGGGATTCCATGAATTTATTTTAACGCGTTTTCAAGGGATCGAGTGTGGCAGACACAGCATGCAGATCGTTTTCCTCAAGGATCAATTGAGCCTCAAAGGGTTTGAAACCCCGCTTATATATCCTGATTTCATGGGACCCGTGGGGTATCTGGAATATGCCTTCTGCTTGCCCCCTGTATCTGCCGTCCACGTAGAGGTAGGCGTCTTGGGGTGTTGAATAAACTATTAAGCTTCCCGTAGCCTTACTCATTAAACCGAATTCATGTGGTTGACCGCTTAATGCGACGTAAAGCAGCATGAAGAAGGCCACAAACAATGCGTATAGAAGAAGGCTTCTGACTTCGTCGTTCACCTGACTTAAACGACCTATGACGTCAGGCTCTAATCTGACCTGTTTTTTTATGGTGCCACCACCCACCAACTTGTTGGTGGACATGAAAAAATATTGGTTTAACAACCTATTTAAGTGTCTAATAACTAGGTTATTCTCTGTAAATGATTTCCCTCAAACCTTCAACCCAGGGAAAAGAGCAATTCATCGACGTAACCGCCAGGGTTAATGAAACAACATCCCGGCTGGAGGCGGAGTCCGGAGACTGCCTCCCCTACTGCCCCCATACTACTTGCGCGGTCACAATCAACGAGAACGCAGACCCAGACGTCTTATCATACTTGCTAAAGCTCCTGAGGGATATGCTGCGAGACGTGGGCTTCAAACATAGTGGGGGAACAGCCCGGCCCACGTTAAATCAAGTTTGTTTGGATGCAGCCAACACATCCCGGTTGAGGGGGGGAACCCTTGTTTTAGGCTGCTGGCAGGGTGTTTTCTTCTGTGAATTCGACGGTCCAAGAAAACGGCAACTACACCTGCAGGTTACTGGTTATTAAATTCCTGGGACTTGAGGATTTCCTTGTCTTCTGTGATTATCAAAACATCAACACCCCGTTTTTCCGCTAACAATCGGCCGTCTTCAGCGCCTAACACAAAGATCGCTGTTGCAAGGGCGTCGGCGTCAACCGCAGCCTCCGCCAATACTGTGACGCTAATCA
>WJJK01000338.1 GCA_014729705.1 Candidatus Altarchaeales archaeon
GGGGATGACCTTCCTATCTGCGAAAGCTCAATATGGGGGGGAGGCTAAATACACTTTCATATTAGGTTTGCCCACAGATGAGCAGACCCAAGACATCCTGTTGTCTGGCACAGGAATCACCATCTCGGGGAAGCAGTCTCGTTTTAAGACTAATGACAGGTATAAGGCTGCGGTGGGCTATAGGTGGTGGATAGGCGATTTCTTCGACGAGCCGGTGAGGTCGGGGGATACCATAAAAATCGACGGCAAGGATTTCGAGGTAGTGGGGGAGGTAAGTCAGGTTGGGAACGATCAAGATGACAGTCAAGTTTACATACCCTATGATACGGCTCTTGACTTGGCAGGGAAAAAGGAGAAGGATTACATGGTTATCATGGCCCGTGTTAAGCCAGGTTTCCTTTTGAATCAGACTTCCGAGCGTATTGAGGAGGATTTAAGGAAATCACGAGGCTTGGATGAGGGGGATGAGGATTTCAGCGTGACCACCCTCGAAGACATTCAGGAATCTGTGGACGGCGTATTATCGGCTGTGAAATGGTTCCTTGTGGGTATTGCCGCGATCTCTCTTTTCGTGGGAGGCGTAGGCATTATGAACACGATGTATACTTCGGTTTTAGAGCGCACCAAAGAAATCGGGTTGATGAAGGCGGTTGGCGCAAAGAACTCTGACATTCGAACCCTTTTTTTAATTGAATCAGGGATAATCGGCATGTTGGGCGGAGTAATAGGTTGTATTATCGGATCGAGTCTAAGTCTAACAATCCAGTATTTTGCTTCTCAGGATCCTGCGACCGCCTCCCTTAAGGCCTCCATCAGCCCGGAGTTAGTTGGGGGTGCGCTGCTTTTCAGTTTCCTGGTGGGTGTTGTCTCGGGGGTGTTGCCTGCGATACAGGCTAGCAAGCTGCAGCCGGTAGATGCTCTGCGGTATGAATAACGCTTTTTTAACCTGTTTTCCCCGATGTGTCCGGTTTTTTTCGCTCACAAAAAAGTGAGCAAAAAACATATAATATACTAAAACAATAGTATTAATTAATATCTTTTTAATTTAATCTATAATTATATATCCTATTAATTAGTTCTTTTAAAGTAATTAATTAATGACGAAATATTTTATTTCGCATAATTATTCTGTAAGACGCAAGATATTATTTCGCGCCAAAGTAGTGAGGATCTGTAAGAACATAATACACGTAACTTTTCCAAACAATGTTAGAGAAAATCCCCTAAACTAATGAATTCAAGCGATACAGACACCTGAGGGAAAAAATTGCTGAAAGCAAATATATTAAAAAAAACAAAAAAATTACCAAAAAACACATCAAAATGATGTGTGTTTTTGTCTTAACAAAAGACCCCAATCCGTCTAAAAACTATTGGCTAAGGGTGAGATTTTGTTAAAAACCCTAAAACAATCGAAAACATTGGTTTAAGGGCCTCTAACTGAAAAATACGGTTTTGTAAGTTGTTCTAGATTATATTTTTTTCTTCGTTTACCCTAGCCCAAACAATCCATGTTTTTTTCTCAACACCATAATGATATACAAAAGTTGTTTGCAGGCCCCTCAGTTTTGCCTGCCGTATTGGCCGGTGATTTTTAGCCCAAAAATACGTATGATTTGCCATGGAATTGAGTGAAAAAGACCTAAAAAAACTAAGTAAAATAAGACAACATGTTGAGGGCGGTACAGCCTGTACCTACCATAAAAAAGAGGTTTTAGAGGGTTTAAACAGTGTTTTAGAACCTAAATGCGCCTATTGCAGAAAAGAGATCAAAGATGGTTTGAAGATTGTCAATCAAAGGAAATTTCATGAGAAATGCGGGGAAAAATACGAAAAGAAAACTTTCGCGAATACGAAAAAATAAAATTTTTCGCAAAATAAATACCAAAATATATCTAATAAAATAGATAGTAATAATTAAAAGTAATTATTCAGATTTATTTTATTAAATCTAATTTGTAAGTCATTAGTTGTTGTTTTTGTTCTTGCACAAAATGTGAGTGTTCCAAATTCCACTTATCTAGGCATAAATGTAAGTGAATAATAAGCATGCCAATAAAGGATTTAATTGACCCTAAAGCCAAGGAGAGGGCCTTCCAGAGGGGCTCTAAAAACGCCCTCAACAAAGAGGATTATTGCCTTGCAAGAAAACTATATAAAAGGGCATACGAAATCAACCCCACACAAAAAAACCTTGACAAACTTAAGGAGCTTGAGGAGCTTGAGGAATACGAAAAAACAAGGCGCAGCAACAAACGATGCTGCAGGTGCAACATCAAAATCGACGACGACGACCTCAAGTTCTGGAGCCACTTCGAATCAGGCAGGGACAGGGTTTTCTGCCGAGCCTGTCACAGGCGTAAAGTAAGGGAAGACCTTAAAACCGAGACCATTTTAGTCTTGTTTTATCTCTCAACAGTATTAGGCGGCTACTATATCCTGCAAGATGTGAGCGTCCCCCACGGGCTTTTCGGCCAGTTAATTGAAGCGTATCAACAAGGCCTGGTGCCTGCGGTTTTGGTGTTGCTCCTTTTACTGCATATCACACATAAATACTCCGCACTAGCCGAGCCTTTTATGCCTGAAATCATAAACCAGGAATGTGAAGATGATTAACAAAGACCTTTTGGAGTATGATATTGCGTTGATTTTATTGGTGGTTTTTTTCGCAGTAGTACTACCCATTTTCTTCATATCAGCCAAGATTTATGTGGGAGGGGAATACCTGGCAAACTCCTTCCAATACTCCATTATCCTCCCCCCCGCGGTATTCCTTTTGATAGGATGCCCCCTGGCATTTATTGAGAGCAAAAAATACAGGGAGACACGGGATTCACGGGATCTTGAAAACACTATCCATAGGTTGTGGAAAACTTTTTTTGCCTTAGCTGCCGTCGTAGTCTCGGCTTTGATATTAATCTGGCTGCCCCATTTACCGTTTTTCTAGGGTTTAAGAGCCATCAAACCTGTCTCCTCGTCTTTGATGCGGATGAACCCGAAGTTTGTTTTCTGGAAAAGAATCTCACAGGTAACTGAAACCATCCCACCAATCAGGTGGCCGCCATACACCGTCTTCTGGGCATCCGCCAACTGAGCGTGCAGATGATACACGTAGTCTTCGTTTTTGGTTATCGAACCCGTTAGAGCCAGAAGTTCATGGGGTTTTTCATAGTATGTGGGCTGAAAATCTCCTTTTTCCTTGAAATAACCTAACTTAAACCTTTTAAGCTGACCGATGGCCGATACTATGAACCCTTCCTCCACATTTAACTGCGTTAAGAGGTTTGTTAATGTGGGGAAAATTTCCTCCCCCTCCGAAAGCCTTATTAAAAGGAGGTCTTGTTTGTGTTTGTAATGCATATTCCAACCTATTTTATTTACTGCCACCCCAATAAATAAACATTAGATGGGGTTTTGAATGTGGAGGTTGTTTTCTTTGGTTTGCTTTCGGCTTTGATGATCTCCTTCATCTTCGCCGAATTCTTCTATAACATCAGTTACCCAAGGGTTTTGGGGCAGATTATTGCAGGCATGGTTTTAGGTTACCCCCTGATTAAGCCGTTGGTGTTTCAGGGGGCTTTCCCCGACCTCGTCTCCGCCTTGTCTCAGATCGGAATCGTATTTCTTATGCTGCTGGTCGGGCTTAAGATTAACGTCAAAAATATGCGCCGGGCCTCGTGGGACGCTACATTAATTGCGTTTTTCGGTTTTACCGTGCCCCTGGTTATGGGTTTTTTCGGCATGCGGGTTTTGGGTTACTCGCATCTTGAAGCTGTGATCACAGGCATTTGCCTTGCGATTTCCGCGGAGGCGGTTGCCGTTGAAATATTGATGGAATATAATAAACTATCAACCAGAGTAGGCACTATCGTTGTCGAGGCGGGGATGATCGACGATGTTTTAGGGGTTTTCTCTCTTTCAATTATTGCGGGTTTTTTAAGCGGCGGCCTGGGGGGCTTGATTTTCATGCCAGCGGAAATCGCTTTGTTTCTGGTCGCAAGCTATGTAATCGGATTTAAAGTGTACCCGCAGGTGGCTCGTTTTATTTGGAGGGAGAAATCAGAGGAGGGTGTTTTCACTGTTTCAGTGATATTCGGTTTGACTGTTGTTGTTTTGTCAGAATACCTTGGCCTATCCTCTCTGGTGGGGGCCTTCATAGCGGGTTTAATCATACACCTATCTATTAAAGACAAGAAGGAGGAGGAGGAGATAGTCGACAGTTTCCAGAAGATCACATTCGGTTTGATCATTCCTTTTTTCTTCATATCAATTGGTTTGAATTTCGAATACGGTTTCCTGAATCAACGGTTAGTTCTGCTTATTTTATACATCACACTCCTGGCGTTCGCAGGCAAACTTGGGGGCACGTATTTATCTGGCAAAATACTTAGACTGCCTTCCAAGGAGGCTTCAATCATCGGATGGTCCATGAACTCCCGCGGCATGGTGGGTTTGGTTGTGGCGGAAATAGCCCGCGCAAACAACCTCATAACCCCCGCACTATTCACGGCGATAGTCGCAACCACGCTGCTGACCACCCTGATATCCCCCGCAGTGCTTAGAAGATACTTACAGTGAAAAACAAGAAGCCGAACCCCTAAGTCAAAAATGATGGATAGACATAAAAAACAGGCGATTTTTTTGTCAGGCACCCTAATGTTTCTTTTATTAACCTATTTCCTACTTGGAGACCAGGGGAATGCAAGGATGATGTATGCCGACACTGACAAGTCAATTGTTAAACTTCCGGATCCCGCATTAGGTGGTAATACTTCTGTGGAAAAAGCACTTAAGGGTCGAAGA
>WJJK01000339.1 GCA_014729705.1 Candidatus Altarchaeales archaeon
TATACTCCATTAGAATTTGTTCGAGAACGTAACTGAAACGTGTTTATTGCTGTATTTCTTACAGATAGTCCGTCTGAATCGTCAACTACCAGATAGGCACCTACAGTTACCGTGCTCCCGTCATCTTGAACACTTGAGTCACCTATGACTCCACTTGGGCCGTTGGTCCACTTGGTGATATAGTTTGTAGTACCCGTGCCCGTCACGCCACTGACAGCACCGACTATCTCTGCCGGAGTAGCATATTTCACAACTCCTGAGTCCGATACCAACACCTCTGAAGGAGTCGTTAATAAATGAGGTATACTATTCAATGTCAATGAAGCTGTACCGTCCGCTGCTGTACCTATGCCGGTATTCACACTGAACTGAGCAGCACTTGAGGTAAGCTCTAACACGTCAGTACTGTTAATGGCAAAGTGGTACTCAGCAGAGGCATTGTCTACGTCAAACTCTAAGTACCGAGGTTTTGTAGAGTGGTTTTGATTGTACAGCGTGACATCGAAGTCTAGACCGCTGTACGCTGACATCTTTAGAGCAGCGCCAGCAGAAGTCCCGCTGTTGATATTACTCAGAACCATCAACACCTGAGCACTGTCATCCGAGCGGTGTATGTATGCTGGATATGTAGTCTGATCTAGACCTATGCTCAATACTGTGTCCGCACTTGTGCCAGAAAAACCTAAACTAAGCTGACCTGCATTTACTAATACATCATTAGTGATACGAAGTGCTGTAGTATCAACATTGTCTACTAAGACATTGAAGTCAAGCCTGCCGTCTTCAGTGCCTGCTGTTACATCGTACATGTACCCCTTAATGTAAGAGTACACCGTAGCATTGCTACTTGAGTCTTCACCAACAAACTGTATCGTACCTGTCTCATCATTATCTGCAGGGGATGCTGTGTCATGGTGTAACTTCAACAGAGGTCCAGTAACTCCGCTGTCGTTTCCGTAGATAGTGACATCAGTGTTAAAGGTAGCTATCGAAGTCAAAGATATCATGGTAGTATCCACGCTGTCTATCAGGTTGTGGATATCTAACTGACCATCCTCTGTAGTATCAGTAACGTCTGCTGCATATCCCTTAATGTAAGAGAAGACAGTAGGTGGTGTCCCTGCTGAGTCATATGCAGCAAATTCTATCAGTCCAGTTACGTCTCCATCAGAGATGGATCCTGTTTTATAGTGGAATAGCTGTAGTGTGGCTCCTGGAGTGTTAGCTGTAGCATTACCACCACGAATGACCCATTTGTTAGAACCTCCATGGACTAAGACCCCATCAGACGATGCAGGTTCTAACCAGAGATCCCCCGACACATCAGAGATCGTACCAGCAGAACCGACTGTGATAGTGCTACCCGCATACAGTGTAGAGTTGACCTTCAAGTCATAAGAACCATCAGGTGCTGTACTTATACCGACATTGCTACCATCATCTCTTATGATGCTATCGGTGAGTGTGTCCGAGTCAGACCACCGGGCTACATAGCCTGCTGTACCCGAACCATCGATCAGAGATCCGCCCCATACGTGGCTGTCGATAGTACGAGTCTCAAGTACTCCTGAGTCATGAGTAACGACTGTGTTTGTAGCACCAGCCCCTAGAGACCCTACTAAAATGCCCGCTGTAGTCTTCAGTGAGTACGTTGTGTCCGGGGCAGTCCCTATACCTAAAGAAGGACCTCTTAGGACCATGGAAAGAGACTGGAAACCAGAACTCGTCCGTGTAGAGAAATACAAATCAGCATATGCGTTAGCTACATCATAATACTTAGCAAGTATCCCAGAGGTGACATTACCCCCAGCCCTAAAACCTATCATAGAATAGGTGCCATCTGTACCATCAGTATTATCTATGACAACCGTTTCATTCCTATTCCATACACCGGTTGACGACTCACTCTCTTCCACAGAGAGTCTAAGATCTCTAGTAGACCCCCCAACATTAAGGCTGTTGGCAAAAGTACCATTCTCACTCGCATCAAACGTAAGAGAGCCTGTAGCCCCCCTACCTATGGCATTCGTCCCTATCGCTATGTCAGCGCCAAATGTAACAGTATTACCGTCATCCTGGACACTTGAATCCTCTAAAGTACCGCTCGGACCATCTGCCCATTTTGTGATGTAGTCTGTAGTACCCGACCCACTGACTCCCGCTGGGTACGTAGGAATCCACTGTGATCCCGTATATCCCAGGACTTGCCCCGACTTCGCTCCTGTCAGACCAAACGTGTCGCGGTTGTCTGATAAATACTTAGTCCTCTCATAATGTGAAACATTCGCAAGGATGATCCCATCTGTGGTGCTCTTCTTAACCACTACACCTATAGGAGCCACGTACTCACCAAAGTCCGTAGGCTGCGTGGTGTCCCAGGCACCCGGCGTAGTATCCGATAGATACAGTAAATCCCCTGCGTTATAAGCATCTGTATCAAGACTATGTACTAGCCCAAACTTCGTGATGTAGCCCTCAGCACTATTGGCTATGTCTTGTGTAGCTACACCTAAAAGCTTTGAGGTGGACTCTGCATCCGCCTGCGCTAATGCTACTGTAGGGATGTCCCCAGAAGCACCAGAGATATAAACGACTTGTCCATTGTTGATCTGAGAGCCAGTGAGATTCTTGACGCGAGTCAGTAACTCCCTACCAATATTAACAGTGACATCAGAGGCTTCATTGTGGTACGACAATGAATGATCAGCCTCATCATAGAAAAGACGACCCTCCTGATGTACCGGCGCAGACCCGCTCACACCAGGGACCATGTCTATGAAAAGAGGATCTCCATTTACCCACTGTGACCCTGTGTACAAAAGGAAATGCGCAAACTCAGGAGATGTGATAGTAACATCAGATAGACCGTCTAAAGGTCCTGCGGGGCCTGTCACACCCTGTGCGCCAGTCTCTCCTTGTACTCCAGTCTCACCCTGTACCCCTGTCTCTCCTTGAGATCCTTCAGGACCTGTAAAATGCGAGGCAAGCTCATCAAGAGCCCCCTGGACATCTGTAGATGAGATGATGCCCGTGGGCTCATATGACAGCGCAGACGCGGGATGTGCTGGATATATATCTCTACCAGAAAGAGTATTATGAGCAGATACGATAACAGCTGAGGCACCACCACCTCCAGAGCTTCTTAAATCCTCTACCTCTGATATGACAAACTTACCTGGATTCGTGTATCCATTAGCGCTGTTTACTATGATCCGATAGAGGACCCTGTACTCCTGGAAGATGCCCTCACCGAGATTCAGACCTGCGAAGGTATTGTTATTCTCGGCCTCAAGAAGAGTATTATCCTCTCTCTGCCCTTGGATAGCAACGATAGGGTGCTCATAGCTTGTAGTGGCTAAGATCCAGTAAGCTACATAGTTGTTATTCCCAGCTTCTACTTGAGTCCACGTCAAAGGATCATTATAGGCGACTCTACCTGTGCCTGCTGTTTTAACAAAGTAATCCGTAGCTGTATCTATGCGCCATATACCTTGAGTGCTGTCTACCCTGTACATCACAGGTATCTGCGCAGGGTCTACAAGATCCTGGCTAAAAGGGACACCAGCTACGTAGGGCTCAGTGATATCTATAGTAAGATCTTCATCAGCTATAGTGCCCTCAGTGAGACCTATAGTAACATCCGCGGTAGCATCACTATCTAAGACATAGCCATATATCCCAAAACCACTTTGATACCTTGTGCCTACAGTAGTATGTAAATACTTATGCGTAGCCCACGACATGGATATACCGTGCCGCTCTTCAGTAAGGGATATAAGACCTGTAGCCCCTGTCTCATCTATACCCCTGAAGATAGCAGCCACTGGGACCTCAGCAGAGAGATCCCAATGTATAGTACTATCTACGAGAGTGTTGGTGAGATCATAGTATACGAAATGAGACGTAGCCTCTGGGCCTATGGTAACAGTACCCGTCTCAGAGGTATTATAGAGCTGCCCCTGTATGAAATAGTCATAGCTCGTGCCCAGAGAAGACGGATGGATATAAAAAGACCTAGTAGACTCATCATACGACATCTCAGAGTCCGAGGTATTTCTTAAACCCATAGGCATGTGCGTGTAGTCCCCAAACTGAGACTTAGATGAGGGCACCCATCCTATACCCGTCTCATAGTTTAAGCGAGACACATCTATGGCACCTGTAAGACCGTACGTGTCTTTTAGATCCGCCAAATATGTGTGGAGATGAGGAGCCTCTGGGCTTACCTCTATGATACCTGCACTACCGTCAGAACGAACGACCCACCCTACGGGTGATATGTTGTTCCCAGGACCCGTAGGCTCTGTAGTCTGGAAACCTCCAGCTACTGTAGTAGATACCCACAGACGGTCTCCTAAGCTATAGGAAGATGTATCTAGTCCGTGAAGGTGGCCTCTAACAGTAGCATACCCATCTTCTCCGGTGCCTATCACGTGTGTAGTAAGGCCCAGAAGACTGCAAGTCCTGTCTGTCGCGATCATGGGCTCTATAAGAAGCTTATCTGATGCTGCTCCTGCTACACATACAGCTGTACCCTTTGGTATCGAAGCGCCCGTAGTATTCCGGACCTTTACAAGACCTTCCTGCCCTATGTTAACAGTGATACCTGTTACACCATTGTAGTACGCGAGAGAGTCGTGTGTGGCATCATAGAACACTCGACCCTCTTGATATGCCGGAAAATCTGCCTCTTCTTTCGGGGTAAAATCTACGTGAAGAGGATCCCCATTAGTCCACTCGGCCCCAGAGTATAGCAGCATTTCCTGTTGCTGAGGGTTTGTGATGGTGACATCAGATAGACCGTCTAGAGGCCCTTCAGGACCTGTCACACCCTGTGCTCCAGTCTCGCCTTGTACTCCAGTCTCTCCCTGGATGCCTTGGACTCCGGTCTCACCCTGGACTCCAGTCTCTCCCTCTATACCCGTGAGTCCCTGAGGCCCTGTAAGAGCACCTCTTCCGGTGCAGTGTAGATCGCTTATCTTCTTGATATCTATATCGAAGGAGCTCTCAGATAACCCTCCAGGTGTGTGGGGGTATACACCTATGGATGGCGGGAGACCATACTCACAGTTAGGAGTAGCCTCTGTAAGAAAACTATAGGCTCCGCTCTGGGGCTCATTGTCGGGGGATCCTACATCATCCCAGAGTATCCGTGCAGATAGATGATACCCGTCAGCATCGTGTACCTGAGTGATACGATATCTATTGGCTGTGCCCGGGATAGGAAAACCACCATCACTATCCCAAGCCGGGCAGAACAGGACAAAACCAACAGCGACTTCTGTTGTACCGTAGCCTTCTGTGTTTGACTGATTGTCAAACGTAGCGCCATAGAAGTCATACTCTCCAGGAGTACCCGTGGCGATAAACGACGGCACATACAAGAGACCGTTTATGATACGCGACATGAGCTAAACCTTATCTAGTACTAGAAATGCATGATGATGAATCTAGACAATGATGCAGTACCTAAGTTCCCGACTCTAAATACCGAGTATGAACCTGTAGCATTCACAGCCAAAGTAGCCCCTATAGCACTCAAGCTATCATTGTCGTCTCTTACACTAAAGCTCGGGATATAAACATCCGACAACGCTGTATTAGCCCCAGCTCCGTTCACAGCACTAGCCGGTACCGTTAAATCATAGGTAGTACCAGACCTGGCACCTGTGCGGATACGTAAGGATATCAACTGGACATCAGCGTGTGTACCTGAAGGAGCACTAAGGACTCCTCCTGTTTTCGGGCTACCTGAGTGACTAAACGTAAACCCTAGTGTATAAGAACCTAGATCACCGGAGGTACCGCCTGCATTCGTAGTGCTTACCTCAAAAGAATTCGCGTATGAAGATGTAATAAGCGCATCTTGATATGATAGATTTGTATTCCTGATGATCACACGATCACCCGTAGAGTGCCCGTGGTTGTTCTTGTATATCGTAAGTGTAGTCCCCGATCGACCCCATGTGAGACCCGCATACAAAGCTGAGGAAGAAACTAGCCACACCTCTTCGGATGCAGTGCTCACTACTTCATATCGACTCACATTGTTATAGAGCACCTTGTCCTCGAATGTACCCGCGCCAGTCTCACCCTGGATGCCTGTGTCGCCCTGGATACCCTGGACCCCTGTATCACCCTGCACACCAGTATCACCCTGCGCGCCAGTCTCACCCTGGACCCCGGTATCGCCTTGGACCCCTGTATCACCCTGGACACCAGTGTCTCCTTGGACTCCTGTAAATCCTTGAGCCCCCGTGTACCCTATAGCGCCAGTCTCACCCTGGGACCCCGTAGGACCAGGTAGACCTGTAGCTCCTATAAGGCCGGTCTCTCCTTTACCTTGAGCACCTGTCTCACCCTGGGACCCCGTAGGACCAGGTAGACCTGTAGCTCCTATAAGACCTGTCTCTCCTTTACCCTGTGCTCCAGTCTCACCTTGAGACCCCGTAGGACCAGGTAGACCCGTCTCTCCTGGAGGGCCTCCAAAAGCTCCTGTGGGGCCTACAGCACCCTGAAGCCCCGTATCACCCTGGACACCTGTAGCGCCGGGTCCTGTGACACCCTGTATGCCTTGTACGCCCGTATCTCCTTGAGGCCCTGTGGGACCTACACCTATACCTACGGGTACCGTCAACTCAGAGGATACGAGACCTACATTAGTGACATTCGGGGTCCCTGTGACTTTCTCGATGCGCAGGTATACATAGTCCTTACCCGTGACATTTGAGCCTGTGATGGTAAAATTCAGGATATTAAAGTCATACTGAGCCGTAGCCCCTGTCGTCGTCCATGTCTGCTGATCCGTATAGAGACTACCGAGAGAGCTCACATTGTCGCCGTCATCAAAACCCTTATACGACAGCTTGAATATGGCTTGATCTCCAGCACTTATAGGAGTATCGATGACCAGCCCAAGAGTAAGCGTTATGTTTCCTGTGTCATCCCACTCATGAGGGATGGAGTGCACTGCTTCTATCTTCTCTGGACTACCGCTGCTATCAAA
>WJJK01000340.1 GCA_014729705.1 Candidatus Altarchaeales archaeon
ATGTTTAGGTTGGGGGCGTAAAGTATTTATAGTTGAAAAAACATAAATATCTCCTAATATATCTTGCTCCCTGAGCAGAGGGTGTGGGGTAATTGGATAACCATAAACGAGGCCAGGTTCCCATAGCCAATTCACCGTTGGAGTGAATGGCTCCCGACTGGAGTGATATGGGCGACCAAAAAAACCTAATCAGATTTAATCTGTGGTTGCGGCCTGAAAAAATGGAGTCCCCTCTCAAACGAATGGGACGAGGAGTTGAAAACCCTCTATCCAACCCCAAAACACCCTCAAAAAAAATTTTACTCTACTTCTAGAAACGACGAATCAACCGCAGGCTCCTCGGATAAATTACTGTATACCGTAGTCTCCAAGGAATACCTGCCCTCCCGGGACTGGGGAGAACTATGCACCCTAAGCCGGAATACCCTCTTCTCCCGGGGGCCGATGCTGAACTCGTCTTGCTTAAACTCCTTGGATAATGTGCGGTTAAAATAAATCACAGAATCGAATGAGCGGGAGACAAAGGAAACATAATCCTTAAGCTCATCATCCCTGTTCTCGATTTCCACAGTCAAAACAGCGGAACCCGCAGGCGACACCACGTCAGGCTCAATAGATGATTTAACGGAAACAGAACCAGAGACTGAGGCGGAACTCAAAAGAAGCTTCAAGGCCAGAAGCAGGATAAGCAGGGCGAATAGACTGAATAAAACCGAAGACCACCTGATCCGTGATAAAAGGGTTTTAACCTGTTCCAAAAAACCTGCACCTCAGATAAAGTAATAAAAGTCTAGATATATAAGATATTTGATAAAAAAAGAAATGATTGCTGCAATAACCGGCACGGCCCTAAAAAAACAATACACGGGGCGTAGGATGCAGGTGGGGACGGAATACGGTGAAGTCGACTTAATAGAATTCGAAGGCAACCTGATACTGCCGCGCCACGGCATTGAACACCAAACCCCCCCACACAGGATAAACCATAAGGCGCACTTGAAGGCGCTTAAGAAATCAGGCGTCAAAGGAGTATACGGGTTTTGTTCAACCGGCAGCCTTAAAAAAAACATCCCCCCAGGCACCTACGTCATAGCCGAAGACTACTTATCGCTTCAGCAGGACCCCACCTACCATGATGAAACAATAAAGCATGTTACGCCGGGGTTCTCCGAAAAACTGAGGGAAAACCTCCTTAAGGCATGTAATAAGACGAACATAAACCCCTTATATGAAGGTATATACGCCCACCTCCCAGGACCCCGCCTTGAAACGAAGGCGGAGGTTAGGATGCTATCCCAACACGCAGACTTAGTGGGTATGACAGCAGGATGGGAGGCGACGCTTGCCTGCGAACTAGAGATGGAATACGCATGCCTTTGCACAGTCGACAACTGGGCTAACGGCGTGGGAGAGGAGACCCCAGACTACAGGAAGATAAGTGAAAAAGCAGGGGAAAACATAGTGCAAACCAAAAAAATAATTCAACAACTATGGAGAGCCTAACACTTAAAAACGTGCGCCTTGAAGGCAAAAAAACCAGCATACACATAAAAGAAAACAGGATAAAACAGATAGGTAAACCCCAGGCAGCCGACACCCTAATAGATTGCGAGGGTAAGGCAGCCCTACCGGGTTTCATAAATTGCCATGCACACTCGGCTATGAGCCTGATGAGGGGCTACGCAGATGATCTGCCGCTACAGACTTGGCTCGAAAAACACATATGGCCTCTTGAAGCAAAACTAACAGGGGAAGACATATACTGGGGTACGAGACTCTCATGCATCGAGATGCTGAAATCAGGCACAACCTGCGCCTCAGATATGTATTGGCACCCGGAAAAAACATACCAAGCATTCAGGGATTCAGGGATTAGGGCGGTGGTTTCAAGCGTGTTCATCGACCTATTTGACGATGAGAAAAGAGAAAAACAGATTAAGGAAAACCAGGAATTAATGAAAAAATACGGGTACGAAAATCCGAGGATTAAAATAGCCTACGGACCCCACGCACCCTACACAGCCTCAAGGGAGAGCTTGGAATGGATAGCAGAGGAAAGCAAGAAACAGGATGCACTGGTACACATACACCTGTCGGAAACCGATAAAGAAGTTAAAGACTGTGTAAAACAAAACAAGTTAAGGCCAGTGCAGTATCTTGAAGAGCTGGGTTTATTGTCTGAGAACCTGTCTTGCGCCCACGGCGTATGGCTTTCTCAGTCAGAGAAAAAAATATTAGGTGAACATAAAGTCAACATAGCCCACTGCCCCACATCCAATATGAAGCTTGCAGTAGGAGGAGTACTAGATTATGAAGGGCTCACAAGCAGAGGAGCAAATGTTTGTCTTGGGACAGACGGCTGCGCCTCAAACAACAACCAATCAATGCTGCAGTCCATGAAAACCGCAAGCCTAATCCAAAAACACCATACCAACAACCCCACGAGACTGCCCGCAGAAAAAGCCTTCACTATGGCAACAGAAAAAGGGGCGAAAGCCCTCAAAATCGATGCAGGGAAAATAGCTGAAGGCAAACTCGCAGACATAATACTGGTTGACCTCAAAAACACTAAACTACTTCCAACATATAATCTGAAAAGCAATCTCGTGTATTCAGCAACAGACGACTGCATAGACACGGTAATCGTAGATGGAGAAATACTCGTAAGAGACAGACATATGGAGGGGGAAGAAGAGGTATATGAGCAGATTAACCAAATAAAAGAGAGGATTACAGCGGAAAAATGACTCTGAAACTACTTAAAGAAAGTCTTCTGCAGGCCCCCATAATAAGGAGGGGAGGATACAATTACTTCATCCATCCGATAACCGACGGCATACCCCAACTTAAACCCGATCTTTTGGATGAAGTCTGCTGTGCCTTGCAAAAACACATGAGGCTTGAAGACGCAGAATACATACTAACCATAGAGTCGATGGGTATCCACATAGCCTCCGCATTATCGCTGAAAACAGGGTTGCCGCTTAAAATAATCCGCAAGAAAAGATACTGGCTGAAAGACGAGAAAATACTTAAACAAAAAACAGGATATGGAGGCGGCGACTTATACATGAACTATGTTAGCCAAGGCGATAAAATCGCTTTAGTTGACGCCGTAATCAGCACGGGGGGAACCTATAAGGCGGTTGTTGAGGAACTCAGCAACGTGGGCGCCGAAGTAGTCGACCTAGGATGCGCGATAGGCCGGGGAGACGGCAAAGAGAAGATTAAATCCCGATTTAATTTAGATGTGAAAACCCTGGCAGATATTGAAGTAATAGATGATGTGAGGATCATAAACTCGATAGAATAAATACTTGTAGCCCCCAAAAACTAAATAGGGATTGAAATGACGCCCACCAAAGAGAGAGTAGAGGAAGAAAAACCTGTTGAAGGCAGGGAATTAATGGGGGTTCAAGCAGCCACAAGCATATACCTTATGCCCCACAGGGGCGGGGGCTCATCCTATTTCCCAATGCCCAAGGAATTGAGGGGCCACAGCCAAAAAATCCCGCAGGAAACCCTTCATGCGAAAGCCGACATACTCAACGGATTCAGCGACGCCGCAAAAGGATTAACCGGGGTGCTGGGCGGGGCATTAAGCCTCTCTCTTGTCACCAAGGGCTTGTCTAGAATCACCTTCGGCTTAAGGCAATAAACCAAAAAAAAAATGCTTGAAGAACGACTTAAACTAGAGCAACTGACTAAAGAACAATACCAGAATCTCAACCGCCCAAGCAAACACTTCATCGGCGTGCGCATGAAAACCTACCAAATGCTCTCAGACGGAGTGACAGCAGCCCACTTACTCACTAAGATGGCTGAAAAGGAAGGCAAACAAAAAATCATAGACATACTGAGGGGAGAGGACCAGCAGGGGATAAGAGAAGTCAGAGAAATTATAACAGAATTCAAAGGCTGCGGCGAGGAAGACATCGCAGCCTTCTATCAAAAGTCTTTGAAGTCTGCTGAACCTAAAGCCCCCTTCGAAGAGGAC
>WJJK01000341.1 GCA_014729705.1 Candidatus Altarchaeales archaeon
AAATGCTCCTTTGCTTCTTGGCTTAAACCGGCAGCGCCATAGCAATAGTTAACAAAGTGCCCACACCACTCCCAGGCACCCCCAACCCATTCCCCATTTTCCTTGTAAGAGTTACAGGTATATCCTTTGTTATCAGTCCTATGGGTCCCTTGCTCGCTCCTGATATATTCGGTAATTCGGGCCGTTCCTGCACTAGGACACTGCTCAGGACATTTGCATTGAGCTTCGTCTACACCTAATTCCCACTCTGCCTGAGCAGTGGCCAATACGATTGAGGCTATATCATCCTCAAACTCCTCCGTGAAATAAACCGGGGGAGGGGGAGGAGGTTCCGACAAAAGCTCCACGAGGTCTTCTACGGAGTAGTTCTTGGCGTAATACAGGAAACTGTTTACAGTACCGGGAATCCCAGTAATTGCCGAGGACAGATCATCAAAAAGGTTTCCAAGTTGACTCTTTTCCTGGGGGGGTACATTCTCGAATACGATCGGAGGAACAAGAGAAATCCTGAAAGGGGAATAGGCTCTCAGGTCTTCACGGGCACCATCGATCGGGATATTTTCTTGAAGCTCGTAGTTACGATCGAGACCTTCAACGAGTGCGTACTTACTCGGTGAATAGACTCGAATAGGGTCGTATGGGGGAGCCTGGGGAAGATCCGCGATCGGATATGTGTCTTTTGTGGACGCCATCTATATCACCTCACCTCAAAAGTACCCAAGGTTCTCCAAATAAGCTCGTTGTGCGGGGGTCGGATTATTTACATCAACTCCCTGAGACTCAATATAGGCTTCGGCAGCCCTTTGCTCAGCATTGCTCACTATGTCCTCAAAAGAAGATTCGCTCCTTTGTTCAATATCATTTATAAGCTTCTCCGTTTGTTCAATAAGTTCATCTCTCTCTGGGTCGGACTCCACACCTGGAGAGGTCTCCCCTGACTTTGGTTTAGATTTGGGTTCAGGTTCTGACTCCACAGAGGAAGGCTCCACGTTTTCAGTGGTTTCCCCAAACTCAACCAAAGACTCGTTACTGAGAGCCTCGTCATACTGAAACTCCGGAGGCTGCTCCAAACTCTGAGCTTCTTTTTCTTCCTGGAATTCGAAAGTCTTTCGAGTCGGATCCTGGCTTGAGGAGCTGCTTTCCGGAAGAATCGTGGTTCTCAAACTGACCTTTTCTCTATCGATGATGAAATTTGCAGACAGAGTAAACTGATAAGGGCTATCAGCCGACTCCGTAACAGAGAAACTCTGAAACCACCCATACCAAGTATGGCCGTCAAACCAGATCTTGATAATCCCATCAAAAACCAGCCGCCCATGGTAATCATAAATATGCCCATTGTTGTGAAAAAGGGCTAGCATATCCAGGTATTTATCATAAGCAATGGTTTCTCTTCTGGTCCCCCCTACCTCGATCCCACCACCCGTAATGTTCGTGAGACCCGTATAGAGTCTCATGAACCCACCGGAAGCCATTTCGAAGGCGATGTTTTCCGCACCATCTCCAAAATGTTGCTCAACGAAACCCCCTTCCGTATGAATTCTCTCAATCACTTTCGTGTGAGACATCTTCATTGAAGTCGGGTTCACATGCAGAACCATCTTCAGATGATCTGGAAGAATGCTAGTCTCATGGTCCGGAGCAAGAATATCAAAGACAACAGGGCGTACCCCTCGTCCTGAAAACTCGTCCTCTGGAGATTTAAAAGCGCTTCTGAAGACTGGGATGGTTCCGGCCATGGGGCTCCCTTCGAAAAATAACCCGCCCCCTCTATCATACTAAGATATAGCCGGATATTTAATCCATAAAAATATCAAACCATTCTCAATTCTGTTAAAACCCTCTTGACCACTTCATATACTTTCTGCTCATCGCCACCATAAATATTAATATTGGCAACACCGCCACCGCCACCAGCAGCCGCAAGAGCTTTGTCGACAGCTCCCCCGGGCTTAGCTGCCAAGATGTCATCTTGGCTATTCAACTTAACGGCTTCCCCACTGG
>WJJK01000342.1 GCA_014729705.1 Candidatus Altarchaeales archaeon
CCAACTCTCTCACTCATTCCGGAAACCATGCGTCTGCCTTGCTCTTGGTTTGTGTCATAGACTTTCTTGAATTCATCTGCCGCAGCCTCAGGCGTAAGCGTAGGCTCCTTTCCTTCTGTGGGGCATAAACTGTTGACTATTTCCCCGCCCCGTTGGGAGGGTGTACCTTGGGTTTCTTTTTCTGGTTTTTTCTTTTGCTCGGCTGCCTTTTTCTCCTCTGCCCGTTTTTTCTGTTCTTCCACTCGTTTAGTTTTCAGTTCAGCGGCCGTATCTTTGACTTGCTTTTCGGCTTCACCGAGGTTTTGTATGTCATTCAACTGTCTGTATGATTCAACGATAGCGTCTTGTTCTACTTGTATCCCTAGTTTCTCTGAGCGTTTCACGCCCTCGTATGCGTTAACCAGAAACCCCTCGATTCTTTCTACGTCTCCCTCCACCAGAGTAGTATCCTGGCGGATTTTTCTGTTGATTTCGGTTAAAGCGTGGTGTCTTATGCCCTGTTTCTCTCTTACGAACCCCTCTGCCACTTCCTCTGGGTTCTTAAGGTCTCTTTTCTCCCTTAAATCTGGGGGGGAAGTGATTTTACGCCACACGTCGTCTGCGAGTTTCTTACCCTCAGCCTCGGCTTTTTGCCCGGCTTTCTCAGTCGTCTTCCCCCTAAGTTCCTTAGTCGTCTTCTCCCTGACTTTCTCCACCCGGCTGTCGTAGGTTTTACTGGTTTCCTGTTCAGGCGGTATTGCATCCACCTTATCGAGTTCATCCCTGGATTCCTTAAGCCGTCTTTCGTGGTATAGGTAGCTTGCTCTATTCAATCCGAAGACTTTGTGGTTGGGGTCAGACTTTGATGCGGTGATCAAGTCGTCTTCCGCCTCTACTTTGTGCCCCATCCAGTAGTTTATGACGCCGCGGTTGTTGACTGCGCTCCTATGAAGCCTTGAACCCTCGCCAGTTTTCTTTGTGACCTCCTCGAAGTTTTTGTAAGCTTTTCTATAGTACTTTCTCCGGTCATCCACGTCCCGGGCTTGCTTGCCTAAGTTGAATTGCGCGGCCCCCAAACCGTTTCTAGCCTCAAGATTATTGTTGTTGATCTTCAGGCTTTCCTCATAGGTTTTCTCTGCCTCCCCCCAGTTTTTTAGGCCCATGTGGCAGGACCCGATTTTACGTTTTATCTCCGAGCGCCTCTGCGTGAATTCAGCTTCAAACTCTTTATCGCCTCTTTTGTCTTCAACTCCATGTCGGTATTCAAAGAACCGGTCTTCACCCTCCTCTTTATCCTGGGTGATGTCTACGTTTGAGTACAATTTCCCGTATTCTCTTAGCGCGGTTTTATTGTCTCCTCTTTTGTGGTAGGCGTCAGCCAGCCTCTCGTGCACTATGTTTTTATCTCTAGCTGTTAGATCGTAGTCGGCTGAGTTTTGGTGAAGTTCAGAGTAGGTCTCTACTTTAAGGTCATAATCTTTGGTTTTATCTGCGGCAGAGAGCACACCCTTCAACACCTGTTTCCTATCATCCTGCCCCAACCCCGTCTTGTCTGCATCCTTTAGAAGGGCGCGTCCCGCAGACAATTGATCCTCGTGTTCACCTGTTTCTTCTGCGGTTTTAAACACCCCCGTTAAGACCATCCCCTTCTCTTTGTCGGTTAAACCATATTTCCCTGAATCAAGCTGCTTAAATAACTCTCGAGCTTCGTCTTTTTTACCGGCCTTGTATGCTACTTGCGCTGTTGTGAAAAGAAGGTGTTTGCCTGCTCCCGCAGTAATCTGGTCAAGTTCACCGTGATAGCTTGAAAGAGAATTATATTCCGCTTCATAATCAACTGGTTGTGTGCTTCTTAATTTTTTCCTTGTTTCCTCGACTTTCTTAAGTATTTTCTCGAGTTTCTTGGGGCCAGCTAACTCCTCCTCTGTTGCTTGTCTGGCCTGCTGATCTTTGGGAGTCCGTCGTCGTATCGCCATCTTCTTTTGTATTATTACCCGCAGGTTTAGGTTTATAAATGGGTTTACCAGCTTATTTTTATGTCGTCTGTGCGTTGTTTGCTTTCAATTTGCGTGTCTTCTAACGTCATTTTCACGCCTGCTTTATGCATTTTCAGGGCGGCTATTGCTATCATGGTTCCGTTGTCGCCCATAAACCCTTTGGGGTGTGTGAATTGGGCGTCGTGTTCGCTTGCCATAAGGATGAGCATCTCCTGCAGCCTCTTGTTGTTTCCAACACCCCCAGTAAGTAGCACGGAGTCGGCTTTAAGGTGGGCTAGCGCCCTCTCTGCTACTTCGCATAGCATGGAGAAACTGGTCTCCTGCAGGCTGAAGCACACGTGCTCAAGGCTCTCCCCCCTTTGGTGTTTTTGTTGGGCGGCAGTCAGCAACCCTGAGAAACTCAAGTCAGTGCCTTTCACCACATAAGGCAGTGGAATGTACTTCTCCCCCTGCCTTGCTAGTTTCTCGATTTTTGGGCCTGCAGGGTGCGGCAGCCCCGCGTATCTGCCGAACTTATCCAGCATATTCCCCAACCCTATGTCGAGGGTCTCACCGAAAACCCTGTATCTGCCTTCATTCAACCTGATGACTTGGGTGTTGGCTCCCGACACATAAACGACTAAAGGCTTATCCACGCCCCCAAAGACTCGGCCCACCTCTATGTGGGCTACGCAATGGTTAACCCCCAGAATCGGTTTTTCATGGGCAAGGGATATGGTGCGGGCGGCGGTGGCGACAGTCCTAAGGCAGGGTCCAAGCCCCGGCCCCTGGCTGAATGAGACGAGAGAGAGATCCTCTAAACCTATTCCCGCCTCAGATAACGCTTCAATTACTGTGCTTTGCATGTTTTCAGCCATATACTGGCTGGCGTCCCGGGGGTTTATCCCCCCTTGTCTGGGTTGATAGGTTTTCTTAACGTCAGAGAGACAGTTGAAGCCCCCATCTATAATACCTACTCCCAACGTGTGGGCGGTGCCCTCCAAACCTAAGACGTACATCATTTATATTAACTGGTTGAGTGGATATATACAGGAAAAAATGGGTTACGCGATATTATCTGATACGAAGGTGTTGGTCGGGGATTCGGACACCAAAAGCCTCTGCCGGGAGCGGGGATTCGGCGAGGAAGTAGATGGACGCCAAGTATTGTCCTTCATTGAGGCGGCGTATCTCACTGAATTAGGCAAACTAAACGTCATGGTTGGCGAGGCTAAACTATCCTTCGACGATTTAATGAATAAGGGGTCGGATATTGAGCGGGATTTCCTCTCTAAATACCTGGTCTACCGGGATCTTAGGAACCGGGGCATGCTTGTTCGAAGCGGACTGAAATTCGGGTCAGACTTCAGGTTATATGAGAGAGGCGAGAGATTAGGCCGGGATCACAGCAAAACCCTGGTGCATGTGGTGCCTGAGGAATACACCTGCAGCTTCCCCGAGCTCGCTAGATCCGTGAGGCTTGCAGGCAACGTCAACAAAGACATGATTTACGCACTCATAGACGAGGAATCCAGCATCACCTACTATAAGATAGATCGAGTCAGGCTTTAGGAGATGAAAACCTCCTCCCTGAATTCGATGTCTGGCTTCTCACCACGCCCATACGTGTAGTAATATTTAGTGCTGCATTGTTTGTTGGATTTTCCGATACACGACAATATATGTCGGGTGTCGCTTACCAAACCCCTGCCCCCGTCTGAGGTGGGGTCGATGTTATGCCAACCCCCGTCGGCGTAGTACTGGCTCCACGCGTGCCCTATGGGCTTGGAGTTGTTCACCAGATACCCGGACACCAATCTGGCGGGGATACCCAGGCAACCTGCGAAGGCGGTGAAAAGCCTCGCCTGCTCGTCGCAGGCTCCCGCCCGCATTTCAAAGGTTATTGGGGTGGAGTACTGCTGGGTGTTGTAGCTATACCTTATGTTGTCTGAAATCCAGTTGTGGATATTCAAGACACTCTTATGCGTATCCCCCGCCTGAAACTTTCTCCCCTGACTGCATATCTCCTCGCTCAACTTAGTCAACTCATCCTCGTGTATCCGGGGCCTGCTTTCATCAACCACACCCCCCCTCAAACCACCCCTCACTGTCACCTCATAGTTCATCAGTATCTCCCCTGCTTCAAAGCTTCCTAGATCCAGCTTAAAAACGTATACCTTATTCCCCCTCCCGTCAAGGTGAACGGCATCGGGCTTAGGGTTTGTTTTCTCAACATAAACCCTCTGGTAGGGGGGGTAGTGGATTGCCGGCGCTGAAACATTCACTTTAAGCCGCACCCCACCCCTATGGTTTCTTATGGTGATGATTTTGGTTACGTTATAGGTTTTCTCGCAACCTTTGGCGCATACTCCTCCGCAGTCGATTCCCTCCTCCCCCCCATCCCTTACGTGGTTTGAGCATTGAACCTGGATTTGGTTGTAGGTTTGGGCGAACCGGTTTCTCTCTGAAATGTATTTCTTCTCCCACTCATAGGTCTCCTCCCTCAGCTTGTTGGATGCTTTCAGGTAGCGGTTGCTGCGGCTTTGACAAAACAAAACAATCTTATCAAGAGACTTAACGTATTTAGTCATAGCCTCCATTAAAAGGTTTTTCGCATTGGAAAGCCCCTCAGGCTCCCTTGATTGATTTAGGGTTTTCAGCCTTAATTTAGCCTGAGACAGGGTTTTAACGGAAGCCTTGGAGAGCGCGCTTAAATCCCTGCGCCGGTTATATGACTGTATCCTGAGTTTATAGGATTCGGTTAAGTTTATCCAGGATAAATAGGTTTCATCCAGGTAATTCAGGTAACCCAACTCGTCAACGCCACACCCCGGGCAAGGCCCCCCGCAGTCCACATCATCCTCCCCCTGGTTCCTCACCCCGTCAAAACAGGTTGGACTGCAGTCCCTAACACAATTTAGGCTTGACTCTCCTGCCTCACAGACTTGGTTGCCACAGCAGTCTTTGAGGTTATGGGAGAGGCAATTCCCCTCCACACAACCGTATTCTATGCATCCCGTCTTCAAGTCACAGCCTGACTGATTACCATATAAATTAATGTGCACACAAGCGTCCAGGCTTTCATTATACGCGTCGTGTGTACAGGGGTTTTCGTCGTCGCATGAGGGGGTCTGAAACAAACACCCAAGGCCTACAAAAACCAAAACCAAGAAAAACCCAGCGCGTTTAAACATGTAATTCGTTAATATCCCACTTCAAACTATTAAATAAACCCTTGATGGAATCGGATTTGGTTTACCTTGCCCGCTACCCCTTCCTTAATGAGGCAAGGGATTACGTGCGGGGTCTTGGACTGGGCTTTGAGGAGATACTTGAACACCCCATATATAGCGCGGCGGTTGAAGTAGCAAGGGATCGGATAATAGACTGCTTGGGCGGAGAATATAAACCCCGAACCCAAGACAAATTAAGCTGTGAGTTAACCATATTAAGCTACCCCCTGGCTCGGATGGTGGTCCACGCCACCCAAAGCAGAACCCTGCTTCATAAATACGCCTCATCAGAGGCCAAAAGCACGCTAAAAACCCTTAAAGCGGAGAAGCCGAAGGTGATTGAGGGTTTAACCTCCCGCCTTGGCATTAAAACCTCTTCGCAGGGGATGTATTTTTTGGATTTCATTAAATTAGCCTCCAACCTGTCAAATCACAAGCCCGAATTCAATCTAGTGAACCGCCGCGTCAAAGACGGGTGGGTGCGTGTTGAAGAGGCTGAGAAATCAACCCTTTTAGCTGAATGGATGCGGCAGAAAATGATTGAACCAATTGATTTGAAGAAAATCCCTCCACAACTTTCCCCCCTCACCGAGGAGGTGAAAAACCGCTTCGGCGTTGAAACCCAACAAATACGGATACAGAAACTGGATGATGCGGCGCTTCCCCCCTGCATCAAGAAAATGATTACCGCCTTAGCTGAGAACTCAGCAGGCCATAACGTCCACTTCATCCTCGCCACATTCTTTCTGGGGCTTGGCTTACCGCATGAGGAGATCCTTGATGTATTTCGGAAATCCCCTAAATTCGACGAGAAACTGGCAAGCTACCAGATAAAATATTTGGGGGGTGAGAAGTCAAACACTAAATACAGCGCACCCGGCTGCGATAAAATAAAAAGCTACGGCTTATGCCCCACAGAATGCGAAGTCAAACACCCACTCCAGTATTACCGCCAAAACGCCCGGTTTATAAAGAAAAAAACTTAATTTATATTTTATGAAGGGGGGGTTGATAGGGTTAACCCTATTTTTGTTGGTGACGTCGCACGCAGCCCAGGCGACCGGCGCCGTCTACGTGAAAAACCCCGACAAAGACTTAGTCCCCCTAAACTCCTTCCAACAAAACATCTTCCTAAGGCACCAAGACGGTGTGCAGGAGATTTTAGTCCTCACGGAAACCGATTTAGAGGGCATGGATTCCGTCTACTGGTTTATACCGGTATCAGCACCCAAAGACCAGGTTAAAATCGATTTCACAAATGATTTCCCCAGCTTAAACGGCAGGGAAATCAACTCCCAAACCGCCTACGTCCTGAAGAAATCCCTGCCCCTGATGCTTGCCACACAGATTTATCCCGCAGTACCCTGGTTCCTGTGGCAAATCGGCACGCTAAGCCTGAGGAAAGCCTTCAACCAATACGAGCAGTTAACTGTGTCCCAGGATCAGGTAAGCATATCCAACGAAGCCCGCTCACCCCAACTGGATGCAAGATTCATCGACTTGGAGGATGACATAGAATTCCTAAGATACCTTGGCTTGGAGGACGCCTCCCTGCCTGAGGAAACCCTCAAACAATTTAGGCCGCTTTTCGGGGAAAAAGAAACCCTTGTAGCCGTTAAAATCACCCAACCCCCTGAGGGCGTGAACCTATTCGGCGTCCACCTAACCTACCCCCAAGAAAACCCCGCCTTTCCGCGTGAATTCTCCTGCCGTAACTGCCGTAAAACCCTGTACGTTAAAGACTACGTTAAACCCAGCCTCACCTCGGAAATTCAACCCAACTATTACGTCGACCCTAAAGTGGTTTTACCCCCCACACTTAAGACGCCTGAAACCTACTCCGAGTTCCGATACACAAAAATAGTGTTAAACAACCCGCAAGCCACAGGCCACATGCGGTTAACCCCCCAAGGCCCCCAGGTATTCATACCGCATCTGGTTGCCGCCCACCCTAAGATGACGATGGTATTCGTCTTCATATTATTGTCTGTTTTAGCAAGCCTAATATGCGGTCAGATAGTCTACAGAGGCGGTGTCTCAACAAAGGATTTAATCGCCTTAGGGTGCCTGAATCTATTAAGTATTTTAGGCGTCATCTGGGGTGTGACCAGGATCAGGAAACACGCCAAAAAACAACACAACCATGGAACCCTCTTTAAGCTATTCATATTCATACCCCTCGTCTACACCATACCCCTGATACTGTTGATGCTGCTTTCCGCATTAACGGTTCAACTACAAACCCCTGTAACCTATCTTTTAATCAGCCTACCTTTCATATTCTCGGCTGTCGCAAGCATAAGAGACTACCAAACCAACAAGCAGACGCCCTACCTATTATCCCTCGTGCTTTTTACTATCCCAGTGTTCTTCATAATACTCGTGTATCTATTCTCCGGCGGGATGGAGAATCCCTTAACCCTGGTTTTACCTACAGTATTCTCTTTGGTGTTTCTGCCTTTCCTTGTTTTCTGCTGGTTCGGACTGCCTTTAATGTTTTACGCAGGAATAGTCGGCTCCTTCACGCAAGGGGAGGAAACCCGATACGTAATACTTTTCAGCGTATTATTCATAGCACTATGCTCCGGCTTCACCCTACTATACGTAGCATAAGGTTTTTTTGAACGTAGGGTATATCTTTCTTTATGCAAAAAAAATACTGCATTATCCTCTTACTAACACTCACCTGTCTGTGCCTAAGCCAAAGCCAACCCCCTGAAAAAGAATCCCGCCTCCCCTCCGACTGCTATGGCATAGTGGAGGAGACCGTTAAAGACCAGTGTTTCATGGATCAAGGCAGATCCACGAGAAACACCGCCTACTGCGACCAAATAAAGGGCAGGGAAGCCTACGAAATGTGTCTTGGGGGTGTGGCCGAGGGCACAGGCAACCTGAGCCTGTGCGAGTCACTTCAAATATCGGTGGTTAAAGACGACTGCATAAGGGGGGTTGCAGCCTACCATAAAGACTTCGAGTTATGCAAGAAAATCAAAGACACAAGCATCAAAAGCACCTGCTACGCCTACTCACGGGGCTAGCCTATGG
>WJJK01000032.1 GCA_014729705.1 Candidatus Altarchaeales archaeon
CCTTGGATTCTGATCTACGAATACCATTAGAGGGGATTGAGTTTTTCATGAACCGTTTCCACGCTGAGAACGCTTCGAAAAAATATTTCGAGGAAACAGTTGGAGGGGCGGATTACCTGATTTCACTGAAAAAAGGCAATAACTCTAGGTTGGTGCGGGATTTTTTGGAGGAAAAAAGATTATATAAAGCCCCAGAAAACAATGAATTCAGGGATTACTTGAATGAATCCTGCTTTAGGGAGGCGATTGTCGGGGAAATAGTTTTCTACCGCTGCAGTTAAACGAGTCTCAGGCTATCGAGATTTAAGGGGGTCTGGGCGTTGAAGCCGAACATCTGGTTTAATGTTGCCGCAAGGTTTTGGCTTTTCTTCTGCTCCCCGTGCACTATTAAGGCTCTGCCGGGTTTTGGGTTGATTTTCTTGCTGTATCCTAAAAGCTGTCTTCGGTCCGCGTGACCGGAGAACCCGTCAACCACTTTAACCTCAAGGTTTACCTTAAGTTTCTTGGTTCTGTTGTTGTCTTCGATTGGCACTTCCTTAAGCCCGTTTTGTAGTCTGCGTCCCAGAGATCCTTCAGCCTGATAACCCACGAAGGCTAGTGTGTTGCGTTCATCATCGGCGAAGGCCTTAAAGTATTCTACGGAGGGGCCGCCTGTCATCATCCCCGCCGTGGCAAGTATGACGCAAGGTTGGTCGGAGTCTATTATGTCTCTTCTCATCTTAGGCTGCACCTTCTGGAATGTCTCGGCTAGGAAGGGGTTGTAGCCGTTGAATACGCGGTGTTTAATCTTGTTTTTCAGGTACTCGGGGTAGCAGGTGTGTATTGCAGTCGCCTCCCAGATCATGCCGTCAAGGTATATGGGCACGTCTATGTCGTGGTATCGGTAGGCGTTCTCTAAAACCAGCATCACCTCCTGGCTTCTGCCGACCGCGAAAACCGGTATTAATACTTTGCCTCCGCGTTCAACGGTTCTCTGGATTTGTGAGACAAGTTCCTTCTCAGCCTCTCGTCTTTTGGGTTGGATGTCGTATCTACCGCCATAGGTTGACTCCATTATGACGCTTTCTACGCGGGGGAAGGAGAATGATGCCGCCTCAAGTAGGCGGGTATCCCCGAACTTAAAGTCTCCGGTGTATACTATGTTGTGCAGGCCTTCGCCCACGTGGAAGTGGCACATACTGGATCCGATGATGTGGCCTGCATTATACAGGGTTAAGTGTATGTCGGGGGTTATGTCCGCCACCTCCTGATACTCTAAGGTGATTGTGTGTTTGATGAGCCTCCGTACTTCTTTGCTTCCGAAGGGCAGCTCGTTTTTGTTTCTGACTCCTATCTCCACGGCGTCTAAAACAAGCATAGCCATCAAGTCCCGTGTGGGTTCAGTGCAGTAGACGGGTCCGTCGTAGCCGTATTTATATAGGTAGGGCAGGAACCCGCAGTGGTCTAGGTGTGCGTGTGATATTACTACGGCGTCAAGCTCGGATATTGCGAGTTTCGAGGCTCTAAGATCCGGGAACCGGTCTTGTCCTTGGGCCGCCACGTTTATGCCGCAGTCCACTAATACATTGCTTTCAGGGGTTTGCATGAGGAAACATGATCGGCCTACCTGGCCTGAGCCGCCTAGCGGCGTCATCCTCACCCAGTCACAGGGTGCATCGGGTTTCCTATATATTTTGTGTCCCGTTGATTCAAGTATCTTTTTCCTCTCCGCCGCGTTCTCGTATAGGGTTTTCCTGATGGAACGCACCACATCCGACTGTATGGGTGCCTTGCGAAGTAGTTTGGGGTTCCAGTGGGTTTGCCGGGTTATCTCATCGAGGGTGCTTCCGTGTTTTCCGATTACAAGCCCGAGTTTCTCGGCTTCGATTCGCACTTCCCCGAATACTTCGTCGAATTCTATGGATTCTATGTTTGCTTCCTCGGGGATTAATTTTGTTATTTTTTTCTTGGCTTCAATGGGATCCAGTAGGTGTTGGGGTGTTGACCTTACTATTATCCTTTTTTTCAGGCTGGTTGCGAGGTCCCTTACCTGCTGGCTGTTGTCTATGAAGAAGGGCATGTCGTCGGTGTATAACACGACTTTAGGGCCTTCGACTTCAACTTCCCTTATCTTGTCTGAGGGGCTGGTTTCTTCAACAATCTTTTTGATTTCC
>WJJK01000343.1 GCA_014729705.1 Candidatus Altarchaeales archaeon
ATATAGAGTGGTATCTACAAGTTCATAGGGCCACGTAAGTCTCCTAGAAGTGCCTCCGCTACTTAGGACTACCATCTGTCCTCCTAAGTCAGCGGGTCCTGGGGGTGTGCTGCATGAAGGTATCTCTTCTAAGTAATACTGCGGACTTGGGTATCGAGCTGCATAGTAGTAATCAACACGTATGGTCGTGTTAAAAGGAGGTATAAAATTCAGAGATACTACTCCACTCCACGGGTCAACAGTACTTACAGCATCTTCTACGAGAAGACCATTTACGTATACAGTAACGTCATCCGCAGTAGCCGGTTCTCCGCTTGAGCCCAGCATCGGAAGAGAAGGCATCTGATAGGTATTAGGATCTGATGACAGATAATACCAAGCGGGTAGGTTCTGCTCTCCGGGGTCATTTTGAACATCTCCGAAATCATGATATACCTCGAAAAAGCCTGAGGTGAGTTGTAGATCAGGCCACGTACAATACTTACGCATATCATCATACATGGGCATGAGCTGACACAAAGCTCTTCGATCACACATCTCAGTACCCGAACCCACTTGTTGTACAGTAGATGCGTCTCCATCGGATACAAGATTTCCTGTGTGCGATACCGTGATCTCATAATCAACATCAGGAGCATTTAGGCCTGTGTATCCCATCCCTACAAATCTAGCTTTTGACTCAGATTGTGTCAGAGGGCGTGTCGGGTCATTTATCGAGAATTGATCGGTATACGTGTCTGAGACATAAAGACTATACCGGTCTACTTCTCTTTCACGATAATTATCTGTATTATCTTTTTTAAAGAAACGGGTATGGACGTCGATGACTGTCGCTACCCCATCTCGAACTACGACATTAGGACCTTCGACTAGTCCCTCAGGCGTATCTAGTTTTTTCTTAACATTTTCCTGGAAATACGGGCGCTCTATGACATCGTCATCATACTGCTTATAGAAATTATCCTGTACTTGCTCAGGGGTGTTGTAAAACTGATACTGCTTACGATCGTACTCTGTGGCTTTATAAATTAGCTCTGCGCCCACAAAAAGGTCATCGACCTCCACACGATACTCACCCTCTCCATCTCTCGTGTAGAGTAAAACATCATCGTTATAGACTATGACAGCTCCATCGCTCATGTCGATAGTCTGTTCGCTCTCATCGATGGCAGCAATGAATCCCGAATACGTCCAGGTGCTGTCTATAACATCTGATGTAGACGCAGAGTCCTTTGCTGCATAGTAACGGATATCATCTCCTATGGACAGACTTAAGACAGATATCTTAGTATCCGTTGACCCACTGCGCTCATAGAAGGTAGTGCTGTCTTCATAAACAAGAAGACGACCATTAGTTGTAGTTATGACCTGTGCGTCTAAATCGATGGCGGATATGACGCCTGTCTCCCATGTCTCACTAGGATCAGATCCAGAGTACTTATATAGACTAGTGACTACATAGGTGACCATGTATCCATACGTAGTATTCCGTACGACGTAGGGTCCCGTAGCCATATCATACACAGGCGAGCAATCGCCATCTGGGCTCGTAAGTGTTTCATTCCATATGAGGCGTGTGTCGTACTGTACATGAGAAGGTTTGATAATATCTACAAAAAATTTCAAATTCTCAAGGAGTAGACCCACATTAGAGCTCGGAGACACATCATCCATTATGATATCGAATAACATCCGGTGAGTGTCCTTAAGACCGTAGAAAGAGTTTTCCTCTCTAGCCTTAAGATATAGTTCTTTAAGGGTCACTGGGATATCAAGGATGTCCGATACGGCTTCTTCTATGTTGTCCTTACGGCTACCTTGATAGTAGGCGTTACGAACTCGTATGAGGAAATCGCGGTAAGTTTGATCATCGATATTCTCATTTATAGCCTTCTCACCCAGGAATAGAGTGTCTCCTAGTATCTGGTAGAGATAAGGCACTCGAGTCACTGTATGGTACTGGTCCTCACTTATATCCGTGCCCGAGGTAGAAAGGCGTCCAAATTCCTTTCCTAAAGCCCGAAAATACTCAGCGAGATTAGTGTTCCTGTTCTTAGGGTAGTTGCTAGGAAGCTGTTTTAAGAGTCTATCCTGTATAGCGCGGCTAATGTCCAGAAGTTGCTTCTGGAACTCGATCCCTGATGGAATCCTTCTAATCCCTATTTTCTGAAGACCTTTATTCATTCTTACCGCCACACATTATCTGTTATAACATTATGCTGATAGAGACCACAGTAGGTTTTTTAAGAGACGGTGCCGTATTCTCTTCAAAAGGCCCTACATTCGCGGCCAACCCTGACCTCGTGTTGCCCAGGATATCAAGAGTGGGTACATCGGAGTCTGATGCAGGTCCTATGCCTGCGTCGAGCAGGTCCGATGTTTCAGACAATCTAAAATCAACATCAGAAACATAATCCGCGTTAAGGAATTGGTCTCCCCAATTTAAAATAGATATAGGATTGCTACCGTCCCCATCATCTGATGCACAGTAGTCTACGTCAATAGATGGGCTATTTGTGCTGAAGAAGTCATTATTCGTATTAAACACGGCGCTGTTCACAACTTTTACGTTTCCTGTTCCTTTTGTTACTCCCCTATTCGAACTTCCCGAAGCAATGTTTCTGAACAAACTATTGGCTATCACGATATTCCCAGCGTCAGGCCAACAGCTTATAAGGGACTTACCTTCCTGAGCACCTATGTTGACTACGACGCAGTTTTCTACAACTGCGTCGGTGGAAGAACCCTCTATTCTGGAAACATGGTTACCAGATCCACTCGTCGCACTCGCGTCCTGAATCACAATCAGGTTTCTCCAAGCTGATCCAGTAGCAGGGCTTCCATCCATCAAAAAGGTCATTCTGAAGTCATCAAGTCTTATCTGTATATTCTCGACAACCCACACCTTACCATTAGCATTGATGTCAAGAGCAGTGCTTCCTGCAGAAGAAGGTACATGCAACCTATAATGTGAAGTACTCCAATATCCTGGGTGCCTTCCTGTGGAAGCAGACGTATTTGCCTTAATTGTTGCTGTATATGAAGAACTGCTAGTCCAATTCTGACAGGATACAGAATTCACATCAGAGGAGGACCCGCAGCAAAGTACCTCTACGTCATCCGCGTAGTTTTGATCGTTTAAAGCTGTTGCAGCTTCATTCAAAGAAGCGTATGCACGAGTGGACCCGGACGTACCGTTAGTCGTCCCATCTCCACCGGATGTCGATGCTGTGTTCACATATCTAGTTATCATCTCTTACCCTAAAAATCTGCCCCAAACCATATAGTATTTGTCCCGGAGTCAACAACGGGTTCCGTATTCTTTTCAAAAGGCCCTACATTCACAGTCGACCCTGACCTCGTATTGCCCAGGATATCAAGAACGGAGACATTCGAGTCGGCTGAAGGTCCTACCCCCGCGTCGAGAAGTGTTGAGGTCTCCGACA
>WJJK01000344.1 GCA_014729705.1 Candidatus Altarchaeales archaeon
GGGTATGCTTGTGGGTTCCCAGTCGAACGCGCTTTTCCTGGTTCACTCAGAAACCATCGAAACCGAGTATGTGGCGGCAAGACCCTTCCGGGTGAATGCTGGCCCCGTGCACGCCTACACACGCATGCCCGACGGTAAAACCAAGTATTTATCTGAGTTATCCTCCGGGGAGGATATTCTCGCTGTTGACAAGGACGGGACCAGCAGAAGCCTTGTGGTGGGCAGACTTAAAATCGAGCGCCGCCCCCTCATGCTTGTTGAAGCAGAATACGAGGGTAAGACTGTTAAAACGCTTCTCCAGAATGCTGAAACCATTCTCCTGGTCAATGAGGAGGGGGATCCAGTCTCAATAAGTAAACTGGGTGAAGGCGATAAAGTCCTAGCCTACCTTGAGGACGTGGGCAGGCACTTTGGCATGAAGGTTGAGGAAACCATAAACGAGAGATAATAAATCTATCATGGACGTAACCTGGTTCAGTCAATCGGCGTTTCTGTTTGAAGGCGAAGGTAAAACAATCTATATAGACCCCTACAAGGTTGTTTCAAAGAGGAAGGCTGACCTTATTTTGGTGACCCACAGCCACTACGACCACATGGACCCCCAAACTATCGCGGCTTTATCGGGCTCCAAAACCACGGTTGTGGGTCCACGGGATGTGCAAAATAATTTGAAGCAAGAGATTGTCTCAGTTGAACCGTCAACCGAACACGTCTTTGACGACGTAGTCGTCTGCGTGGTTGAAGCCTACAACATACACCGGACAGCCCATCCAAGGGGTTTTGGAGTCGGATACGTGATGGAGCTTGAGGGTAAGAGGATCTATCATGCAGGCGATACCGATGTCACCCCGAAGATGCTGAGTTTGAAGGACATTGATCTTGCTCTTTTACCTGTCGGCGGGTGTTTTACCATGGATTGGCGTGAGGCTTCCCAGGCGGTTAAATCATTCAAACCCGAATTTGCTGCGCCAATGCATTATGGGAGTGTGGTGGGTTCGAAAAAAGACGCTAAAGCCTTCAAAAGACAGGTTGAGTCCGAGACCGCAACACGGGCGATAGTTTTTGAGTCAGGAGAAAAAATCAGCCTTTAACCACTCCAAGCGGCCGGAATCTCGCCACGGGAGCTGCGAGAGACGGAAGGGATACGCTTTTTACGACTTCATCTATGTTTTTGTAGGCGTCGGAGTATTCTTCAGCCAACACCTTCATGTTTTCGGCTCGCGCGTATTGACCTCTCTGAAGCAGCTTTCTCGCTACGTCCTCCCCCCTCATGTTTCTCCTGGCCTTTGACCGTGATAGAACGCGCCCGGCTCCGTGGCACACCGATCCGAAGGTTTCAGTCATCGCAGCCTCCAATCCAACTAGGAGGTAGCTTGAGGAACCCATGTCCCCTGGGACGATGACTGGTTGGCCGCTTCGGCGGTAGTCTTCAGGCAGCTCCCTTCGGCCTTCGCTGAAGGCTCTTGTTGCGCCTTTACGGTGGACGCATACGTCACCTACTTTTTTGTGTTCCTCGAATTTAGCGATGTTGTGGCATACGTCATACACCTGACTCAGTTGGGCGTGGGGATAGAATCCTCCAACAGTCTCCCTAACCCAGTGGGCGATGCATTGTCTGTTGGCGAAGGCGTAGTTTACGGCGCAATACATGGCGGCCACATAGTCTATTGCGGGGCGGGAGTCCAAGTATGCGCATGCCAGCTCCGGGTCGGGTAGATTGATTTTTTGCCTTCTGCTTGCCTCAAGCATTACCTTGATGTAGTCGTCTGCAACCTGGTAGCCTAGTCCGCGGGAGCCGCAGTGTATCATAAACATTACTTGACCTGGTTCTGTGACCCCGAAGGTTTGCGCTGTCTCCCCGTCAAACACCTCCTCCACCACCTGTATCTCAAGGAAGTGGTTGCCTGAACCCAGTGTCCCAAGCTGGGGTTTACCTCGTTTCCTGGCCCTATGCCCAATCTTTGAGTAGTCCGCATCAGGGATGCAACCTGATTCCTCTGTGTGTTTCAGGTCTTTACCCTCCCCATATCCTTGGCTGACCGCCCACCCAGCCCCTTCCAGACAGACTCTTTTCAGGGTTTCCTCATCAACCCTTAATCTGCTTTTGCTTCCAACACCTGAGGGGATGTTTTTAAACAGGGAATCAATTAGGGGTTGGAGTTTACCCTTCAACTCGGGTTCCCTGAGATTTGATGAAAGCAGTCTCACGCCGCAGTTTATGTCGTATCCCACGCCCCCCGGGCTTATCACGCCCTCATTTAAGCTGAAGGCCGCCACACCGCCTATGGGGAATCCATATCCGAAGTGACCGTCCGGCATCACGCAGACGTGATCTACGACACCAGGTAGCTGGGCTACGTTTTTTATTTGATTGAATACTCCCCGCTCTATCTGGGGGTATAATTCGTCTGAGGCATAGATTCTTGCGGGAACCCGCATACCGTCCACGTGAAACTGTCTTACCCCCTGACTTATCTTTTGAACGTCCATGTTTTTCCTGTGGTTCTTAGTTTAGGTAAATCAACATTAAAGCTATTGCCAGGCCTTCACTAAGTCAAGGTATACCCTTGGTCTCTCAGCTAGTGTATACCAATCCCGGGCATCTTCACCCAGCCCGTTGATTCGTCTATTGTAGCCTAGGAATTCCAGTTGAGCCTGTATGTTTAAAACATCCTCTCTTCTTTGAGAGCGTGTAGGTCTCTGCCTGTTTGGCCGGTTATATTCCTGGGATAGGTAGACCAGCGTGGTTAGAAGCGGCCGCCCCGCATCCTTAACCAGTCCCTCCAGCCTCCGTTGTTCCTCTATCTCTGCCTCGTCTTGGGGTCTTGAGGGTCGCCGCCTCAATTGAGTGAATAAGTCGTCGATGTGGGCTGCGGAATCGGCAACGTGTTTCTCGGTTGGAACCGACAGCACGTGTTTACGCTGTCTTAGAAATGCATCTAAATACTCGCCCCCCGCCGCAGTGCGAGACATGATTTGTTTCGTGTGAATCCATGAACGGCTGTATAGCTCCGTTAGAAGCCGGTGATGGTTTCCTGCGAAAGACACGGTATGCGCCATCAATAGATCGCCATCTATCGTAAGCCTTCTGGCTTCACCCATAATCTGGTCCCAAGTCCGCGACTGGATGGCAGGGATTGTGGATCGCGGTATCTGCGGTTTGCTGAATTGCCTGTCAAGGTAGGCTCCCGCCCCCCTTAAATGCGGGAAGTCGGAGTCCCCAGCAGGCTTTGGGTCAAACATTATTCTTCTGGTTTCATATATGGCGCCCACAACATCATCCTCCTCGCCAGCGAGGAGGGGATTGTGTTGGAAATCCTTGTAGTGGGAGCCTATGCGGGATAAAAACATTTTATCTAGATCCTGGATGAAGTTCAGGGCAAGTAAACGGGGTCTGGAGCCTAATACGGCGAGGTCGTTGCCTGTTTTTTTTGCCTCAAAAGTAAAGAGCTTGTTTTCCCTGCCCACCTCATTTTCGTATAATTTAACTGAATCCACTCCGCCTCTAGTTTCGTGAACGAATACTAAATCTTCTCCAAGGGTTTTCGCACGCCATTTATTTTGGGCGACACGAGCCACGGAAGTCACGGGTAGGAGAGTCTTATCCTGTGAATCGAATTTGGGTTTAAGCGATTCAAATATTTTGCTGGAATCAGAGTCATCCCCTAAAACAAACAGCCTCTTAGGGCGGTGGTATTTTCGTATGGCAGCCCGCATGTCTAATCTGAAGGTCAGAAGATCATCGTGATCCAGCTCATCCAGGATATTGCCTACATCCTGCAGGGACTGTGCCTGCTCAACCCGACGGATGTTTCTTATATCCTGCAGTAATCCCTCATTGGGGCCTGTAGACATCTCATTGAGGATTCGAGCGAACGTCTGCAGGTCACTGCGGTAGCCTCTAAACCCCCTCTGGAGGGCTTTTCCTCCACCCCCAAGAGGAGCGGGCGCCGGCTCCACGTTCACGAGGACGCATTTGCCCTGCTCATTCAACCGATAGTAGACAGGTTGTCTTGTCTCCTTAGCTTGACCCACTAGCTCGGAGTATTCCCTGGGGCTTCCAAGGCTTCGCCCTACTTTAACATATTTTCTGCCTGCCTGAAACAAGCCAGGCAGGGTGGACTCGGAAACCGGGTTGAATTCCTCCTCAACCATCTTACCCCGCCTAAACTCGATTTTATGCAGTTTATTAGGGTCAGCGTGTGCCATATAGAAAATAGGGAACCCTGAGACTATAAATTTATGGGAGTAAACAGCTTGTAGAAAGCCTTTTTTGGTGGAGGGTTTTTTTAGTTTATGTGTTTGGTGTGTGTTTCTTCCGCTCCAACCCCCCCTTTGTTTTTGCTATCGCATCCCTTGATGGCTACGACAAACGTTGTCCGGTTTCGTTGTCTTGTTTTTACGTGGTAGCGGCTTCAACACCCTGCCTGGCTGCTAGGCTGTCGCAGACCTCACGCCGCTCGGTGAAACCACGGCAGGTCCTGGACCAGCGTTAAATACTGGCTCTCATCTAGGGGCAAGAAACCCACAATGCCCTCACCTAAACAAGGTTTCTGCAAATCCGACTAAACCCAAAGACAGGGGCGATGGTTGAATTAACCTTTGAAGACATTATGTCCGAGGACGTTGTAAAGGTTTCCCCCCTAAGACAGCCTGGATCACGCTATTGTTGATGTTTTCCTTCAACATCAGGTCTGGGGGGGTCGTAGACGGAGGAAAACAGGTGGTAGGCAGATTAACTGAGAGGGAGGGGGTAGAACCATAATACCTGAGAACCTCAACTAAAAGCCCTAAGGCGAAGGATTAAGCAGGTGGGTGAGAGCCAGAGGCGTTAGCCGAAGAATACTTCCGCTATCTCATACCATTCATCGCCGACCACGCGGTCTTTCACAGCATCATCCAGGGGTATGGTGACTATGCGGTCGTTGTGTAAGGCAACCATTATGCCGAACTGATTCATTGAAGCGAGTTTAGCGGCCATCACCCCAAAACGTGTTGCAAGTAGCCGGTCCTCGGGGGTAGGGGAACCGCCTCGCTGTATGTGCCCTAGTATGGATGATCGGGTTTGAAATCCCGTGCGCTCCCCGATCTCTTTTTTCAACCAGTTGGCGACTCCGCCTAGGGTTTCATGTCCGAATGCGTCTTTTCTCCCGTCTTTAGTTGTGATTGACCCGCCTTCAGGCACCGCCCCCTCGGCGACGACAACTATGGTGAAGCTTTTCCTCTCGTGCCTCTTCTTGATGAGTTTGCAGACTTCATCTAAATTAAACGGTTTCTCAGGGATCAGGATGACGTCGGCTCCGCCGGCTATGCCGCCGAGTGTGGCAATCCAACCGGCGTGCCTGCCCATAACCTCAAGTATCATCACCCGGTGATGGGATTCCGCGGTCGAGTGAAGCCTGTCTATCGCCCCCACGACAGTGCTTATCGCGGTTGAAAACCCCACGGTCCTCTCGGTTCCGAGAAGGTCATTGTCTATGGTTTTAGGTATCCCTATAACCTTCAACCCGGCTTTAGCCATCCCAGCCGCAACCCCCAGAGTATCGTCTCCGCCTATAGCTATTAAGGCGTCTAAACCTAGTTTATTGAATCCTTCGATGACTTTCTCTATGCCGTCATCCATTTTAAGGGGATTGGTTCGGGAGGATCCAAGGATTGTCCCGCCTTTAACCAGTATCCCCGACACCGTGTCGTGTGTGATCTCGAATCCGTCGGCGTCGATCATCCCACGCCAGCCGTCTCTTACGCCTGTGAATTCCATCCCGTATTTTTTTTCTCCTGCCCTGACAACCGCCCGAATAGCTGCATTCAATCCAGGGCAGTCTCCGCCTCCAGTTAAAATACCGAGTTTCATTTTTTTTTATTTAACCAAAAAAGTTAGCCGCAAGATCATACCAGTAGTCTGTCACCTTCCTCTGTTTCACGGCCTCATCTAGGGACACCGTAACCAACTGCCCGCCCTGAATAGCCACCATTTTACCGTATTCCTGCTGTGACGTTAAGTCAACCGCTTTAACGCCGTATCGGGTGGCAAGTATCCGGTCTGCGACTGTGGGTATCCCCCCTCGTTGGGTGTGCCCTAAAATGATTGAGCGAGTGTCAAAGCCTAGTTTGTTTTTAATCTCCCTTTTAAGGTAGTTGCTGACTCCGCCTAGGGTGTGGTTGCCGAAGGCGTCCTCCTCGCCAGTATAGCTTGCCTCCCCGTCTCGGGGGTGTGCTCCCTCTGCGACCACAACTATGGTGAAGCTTTTCCTTTGATGTCTTTTGCTTATCACAGAGCATACGTCATCTAAGTCGAAGGGTTTCTCAGGTATCAAGATCAAGTCCGCGCCCCCCGCCATACCAGCCATAATAGCGATCCATCCGGCGTGCCTGCCCATGACCTCCACAATCATCACCCGGTGATGGGATTCCGCGGTCGTATGCACCCTATCTATCGCCTCAACCGCAACGGTTAATGCGGTGTTGAAGCCGACGGTCACCTCGGTGCCGACTAAATCGTTGTCTATGGTCTTAGGTATGCCAACAATGTTTAGGCCGGCGTCGAACATTTTAGCTGCAACCCCCAAAGTAGTGTCTCCCCCTATCACTATGAGGGCGTCCAGGTTCATGCACCGATATCCTTCAACGAGTTTCTCGACTTTAAGCTCGCCTTTGTCAAACACCTGCGAGGGGGTGGACCCAAGTATTGTGCCGCCGCGAACAAGCAACCCCGACATGTCGTTTCTGGTTAAGGGTATGCTGTCGGCTTCCATCATCCCCCTCCAACCGTCTTTCACCCCCACAAACTGCATGTGGTAGTCGTTTATGCCTTTTCGAACTACCGCCCTAATCGCTGCGTTCAGGCCGGGGCAGTCGCCCCCGCCCGTCAGGATGCCTACCCTCATTTTCTTAGGTTAATTTTCTTAGGTTAATATTGTTCTCTTGCGTCTTTGCAGACTGTGAAGAGTTTCTCAAGCTCGGAAATCAATTCCATGTTGCCGATGTATATGGGAATACGCTCATCCATCTCCCGTGGCTCGATGTCAAGGATGTTTTGGGCTCCGGTGCTTCCTAACCCGCCTGCCTTCTCTGCGATAAAGCTCATGGGGTTTCCCTCGAAAACCAGCCTTAGTTTGCCGCGGGGTTTATCCAATAAAGCAGGGTATCCGAAGAACCCGCCGTATTTGAGCACCTGGTTGAAGTCCCCCACAAAGCTCCCCCCATACCTGTTTTTGAGGCCGCGGTCTCGAAGCAGGTCCACGAAGTACCTGAATTCAGGAACCCATTTTTTGGGGTTGCCTCCCACGCCATATAGTTTAGGCGGCTCGGGGAACCGCAATTGCTCGTTTATCAAAAAATATTTTTTATGGGTTTTACGGGCTTTCGCAAACTCGTATACACCGTCTTCGGTGGCAAGCACGATAGTGATCATCGGCCCATATAATTTATAGAATGCCGCAACCTGTTTCCTGCCTTTTTCTGCCGGGTTTCTGCTTTTGTATACGCCGATTATTGTCCCGAAGAGGTTGTTTGATTTCACATTCGATGATCCGTCAAGCGGGTCCATCGCAACCGTGTACTCACCTTCCCCTCCAGGGTTTAAAATCGGTTTGGGGTTCTCCTCTGAAACTACCTGGTAGACTGAGTTGGTTTCAATTAATTTATGGGTTAGTAAATCATTTACCCAAACATCAAGGGCCTTCTGGTCTTCCCCGTAGATGTTTTGGGTTCCCGCATCCCCCCTCCTGTGGGGGATCTCGTGTCTTATGGGTATGGATTGTCCTGCCACCGCGTCAACGATTTCTGCTACTTCCGGGTCCTGGTTTTCTAGAAAATCCTCAAGTGTTGTTTCCTTATTCAAAATAAATCACCCTAAAAACATTAATAGTATTGTGTTGCGGCCGTTTAATAATCCCCTAACTTTCCACTTAATTAATTTGTTTGGTTAATATTATTGCATGGTGGATGCTTCGAAGTTCATTGAAGAGTCTGTGGAGAAAATAAGGGCTCAGGTTGGGGACCGCAGGTGCGTCATAGCATTAAGCGGAGGCGTGGATTCGAGTGTTTGCGCTCTTTTAACGCACAAGGCTGTGGGCGATAAACTAGTCAGTGTTTTCGTGGACACAGGGTTTATGCGTAAGGGCGAGCCCCAGCAGATACGACATATCTTCGGGGACATGTTCCACCTTAACTTCAGGATAGTGGATTCATCCAGGGAATTCATCTCCGATCTTGAAGGCGTCTCGGATCCAGAGGAGAAGCGACGCAGGATCGGCCATAAATTCATTGAAGTCTTTGAGAGGGAGGCGGAAAAGGAGGGCGCCGTGGTTTTGGTTCAGGGGACGATCGCCCCCGACTGGATTGAGACTGACGGCAAAATTAAAAGCCACCACAACGTCACCCTGCCCGGCGGCATGACCCTTGAATTAGTGGAACCCTTAAGGGATTTGTATAAGGATGAGGTTCGTGCAGTGGCTCGAGCCCTTGAGCTTCCCGAATCGATCAGTGAGAGGGAGCCGTTCCCAGGCCCCGCCCTTGCGGTTCGGATTTTAGGGGAGATCACTCGTGAGCGGATCCAGGTGGTGAAGGAAGCCGACTTCATAGTCTGTGAAGAGCTTTCTAAGGCGGATGTAGCCTGTTGGCAGGGTTTTGCGGCTCTTCTTGAAGGCAGGGCGACGGGCGTGAAAGGCGATCAAAGGGATTACGGGTACCTTATCGCTGTGAGGATAGTTGATTCCCTGGATGCTATGACCGCCAACGCCAAGCAAGTGCCCTACAGTGTTTTATCCAAGATTGCCGAGAGAATACCCCGGGAGATCCCGCAAGTCACACGGGTACTCTATGATTTAAC
>WJJK01000345.1 GCA_014729705.1 Candidatus Altarchaeales archaeon
GATCACCCCCGAGACGTGAAACGGATCCTGAGAGAGCGATTTTCTCTTCGGAGAAACAGTTCCTCGGGAGCCGGGAGGAGTAGCCTACCTCCAGACGCGCCTTTACCGTTAGGCCGGAGGTTTACTACCGAGGTACCTGTTCAGTCGGGGATCGGCACAGCCTCAAAATCGATCAGCCAATCCGAACTGGTAGGTTTGGGTAGGTTTTGATGAAAATGGTCTTGACGAGATGCATTTCAATTTGATTAGTAAACGAATTCAGGAACATGGGACCTATCTCCGGCGCCTGTCTTACGGTGCTGCGGTATACGACTTCGAAGGTCTCAGTGTTGTGGCCGCTACCTGCATGACGGACAACACAGAGGAAGATGAGATTCGGAGTCTTATCCTCCAGCCCGATGGTCACATTTACCATTCCTGGAATCACCGAGGGAGCGTTCTCCTATGAAGTACGAGGTCCATGTCACAGAAGAGCAACTGAGCCTTTTAACAAAAGCCCTCGAACTATGGGGCCGTCTCTGTATGGGGCAGATTGAAGAAGCCGCCCTCCCGGAGATCTTCGTGGACCGCCTGGATGATTTCGCTCAGACGAAGGAAGAACTGAGAAGACTCGTATCCCTCATGACCGGGATGGACAGCCCAACTGCAAGCCACGGGATTCGAAGCGACAAAGTACATCCCTCCGGCAGGGTAGCCTGGGACATGTACAAGGCTTTCCTGCATCGCCTCTCCTGGGACAGAAACCCAGAGGGTGGGGTTGCAAACTGCTTCGATAGGCCTTTCCCGATCTCAGATCGACCTCTACCAACAATAAAAAAGGCATCGGACGATGAGCAATCGGAAGAACTACCGGAGAGGAGAAGAGCGTCGTACTGAACATGGTCCGAGGTGGGAAGCCAAGGATCCCGGAGCCGGTTGCAACAGCACCCATGTCGCCCGCTCCCGGAAGAAGTGGAAGAATCGAACCCGCAGGGCGAAGAGGCGTGGGCTCAAACAGGGACGGCCTCGCTTCTCGGTGAAGTATCGACACCAGCTTCTTCCTCAGCTTCGTGCTGGGGGTAAACGATCTCTTTTCGGGAGTTGGGATGAGGATGAGGAATAAGACCGCTTCCTGTGAGCTGTGTGGGCGTGAGGTAAAAACACATTTCCATCACCTCATCTGCCGTACAGTTCACAGGAACAAGTATTTTAAAAAGCGCTTCTCCAAGGAGGAGATGAAGACCCGTGGTCTCTGGCTCTGTCGGCTGTGTCATAAGGGCATCCATAAAATCATCCCGGACGAGAAAGAGCTTTCCAGGTCTTTCAATACGAAGGAACTCCTGATGGCCCATGAAGGTATCCTTCAACACGTTCACTGGGCTCGGAAACAGAGGACGGAATGAACCAGGCAGAGCTTGAAAGAGCCCTTGCGCGGGCCGAAAAAGAGATCGAGATTGTCATTCGGACTTTGAGCAACGCCCGGTTCCTTGATGCTGCCCCGGATGATATCATTGAGAGGCAGGTGAGACGGTTAGCTGATTGGAAGAAACGTCGAGGGGAGCTTCAACAGGAACTGGGGGATCGGTGAGATCAAATACCAGATCCGATAAAACAATAGGAGCTTTCCCCATAACCTACTGCCCGGATAATGGGGCCTTTTCTCCATATAATGTCACGGTCACCATAGGAGGCCGTAGCACGCATACGGATTCCACCTCATATACGGTAGGGGGCTCCCCTGTCACAAACTTTATGGGGAGGCCGATTCCGGATATGGCAACGATCAGTCCCCGCAATTATTCTTACCTGTATGAGGATTAGTAGAGTAAAATAGTTCGAACAGCTCCGGCTGTTGGGCAAGAAGGGTTTCTTCAGGTCCTCGATTTCCAGAGCCCAGGTTTCTATCTTTGAACAGTTTTGGCTGTTATTTGCGGGAGGCTCACTCGCATCCGGGAGCGTCTATTGAGAGAATCTCCCTGACGAGCTTCCGGGACCAGAAGAGCCGGTCCATATGAGGGAGCAGTCTCTTGGCTGAAGCACCCTGATATTCTTCGGGGAGGCTCAGGAGATAAGCGAACAGGGGTGTGTCTTTTTCGGATCCGAATTCCGGGTCCTCTTTGGACATTTCTTTACAGAGATCCTTTATCCGTTTCTCAACCGCCTTCCTGTTCTTTACCAGGCGGGAGATCTCCCTGCGGAATTTCCGGACGAGGGGGGTTCCGAGGACGTAGTTTTTTATCCGGTCGTACCCGCTCATTACGGAGCAGTGTTTCAAGTAGGACCCTTCGATTTGATAGAAAAACTGGTCTATGGACTCCCATTTTCTCCAGAGGGTGCAGTCAGGACATGCAAGCGTGTGCTGGAGAACATAGCAGTCGAAACAGATCCAGACCCCCAACATTGCATAATCGTCGTCCATATGCATGATGGGGACTTCTTCCTGACCGCATTCATCACATTTAGACGTGTCCTCTGAGTAGAAAGAGCCCCATCTGAATTCCCCTGTTCCTTCACATTGCGGGCATTCAGAGAGGCATTCCTCACAGGGTTCTTCCTCCCCGCAGTTCTCGCACCACTGCACATAGTCGAGGCAGAAAGGGCACTCGATCTTATGGTGGGGGAGGACCCCTTCTATTCTGCGCATCCTTTAGTTCACCGTCTTTTGGTCGAGGTCCATTCGGGCCTGGATTTCTCCTCCGGTTGCCACAACCTCGATGTCCAGTTTGAACATACCAGCGGACTCCAGCAATCTTCCGATCACCTTCTTGACGACTTCCTGCATCTTCGGCTCGAGGGAATGGTCCCCGAGTTCTTCGAAGACATAATCGATCATGATCTGGGGGACGGCTTCCTCGGCCTCTTCCTTTTCGGCAAACCTTCCGGTTTGCCTGTGATAGTCCTTCGCCCATTTCACGAAACGGCTTTCGATCTCTTTGGGGTTGTCCAGGATGAGGTTAACGGCTTCTTGCGGGTTTGGCATTGGAACCATTTCGATCCTCCTTTCAGTGGTTTCTTCTTACCCTGGAAATCAATTCCTCCAGGTCCTTTTTTCTTATCAATATCCAGCCAGGCTTGTCAGGATATGATTCGATACCGAGTCCTTCCAGTCTGTTGCAGGTCTGTGTCTCTCCCGGGAACATAATCTGGAAGGCTTTCTTGTGGGTTCTTTGGCTGTCAAAGTGGGTGCCCGAAAGGTACTCGTCTTTCAGATGAGCTGCTGCCCTTATGATCTTCAGGCAATTGGAGCAGATTTCCCACGACGCCGTTTTTGGTGGCAAGGGGACCGGCTTGGTCTCTTTTGCTCTTTTCTCGTACCTGCACAGGTAGTTGGTAGAACCGTCGAACCTCTCCTCCATGATGTGCCAGACGGCCCTTTCCCGAATTTTTCCCACGGGAATTCTCGGGTCTTTTTTCGTTCCCAGAAAACGGATCATACGGGCACACCTCCTTCCTGGAGGGTTTACCCTAATGGCCACACTTGATCCGGAAAAAGACGCTCTTGAAGAACCCTTTGCAGGAGAGGATCCTCGGCTTCCCCAGGATCGACGCCTTCCATAAGGGGCTGCGCCACCTCGTCAATAAGCTCCAGCGTGTCATGGAGGCGGGTTTTTTTAGCTTCTCCTCTCCAATAAAAGAGGCTCCAGACAGTGTCCAGCTCTTCTCGGCGGGACAAGGCCATGAGCATCCTGTCCGTTTCCCCTTCGGAAATGGAGTCCAGATCTCGCAAGAGGCACAGGGC
>WJJK01000346.1 GCA_014729705.1 Candidatus Altarchaeales archaeon
CTCCAACCAAGCAGCTGACCGCATTATGCTGTCGTGCTCTATCCGGGTTGTGATGAGGTGTTTCTTATTCGACCCCCATAACACCCCCTTCAATGCGTGGTTGTTTGATTCGGTGCCGCCGGATGTGAATATTATTTCAGAGGGCTGGGCGCCGAGGTATTTAGCTATCTTGGCCCGGGAGTCCTCTAACGCTGTTTTAGCCTTCTGCCCCATCGCGTGTATGCTTGATGCGTTGGCGTATTCATCTGTCAGGTAAAGCTTCATAGCCTCAAATACATCGGGAGCCAAACGGGTGGTCGAAGCATTATCAAGGTATACTGGTTCCATCAGAAGATTAAATAGGTAGGCTAAGGGTATAAATATTTTTTTTGGGTGGTTTTCCCAATCTTTTATTATGTGGTTAGGTTCTGTTTTCTATTTTTATTTTTGTACCCGGATTATTCTCTTTTAGTTTCTGCGAAAGTTTCTCGATTTCCCTGTTTCGGTTTAATAAGTCTGTGGTTTTGCCGGGTATGGTTATGTTGGCGAACCCTGACTGCTCAAATTGGAGGGCTGCGTCTTTGACGCAGGATGCGATTGACGCCCCCCATATTTCGCAGGGCGTGTCCTTTGAGTATTCGAAGCCTCTTTTCCGCAGTATACTTTTTAATACACCCATGCTTGTGTCGTCTTCCTGAGGGGTGAGGAAGCTTGGATTGGATAACCGTATCACGTTCCTTTTTGGCAGGGTTTTTTTAGCGTACCGCTCGATCTCGGTCCACTCCTTTTTTTCCGGTAATCCCGGGCGTACTCATAGTCCTGGGACGGCGAAAAAATAACCAGTACTTCATCGTCTTGAAGGCCTTCAACCTTCTGCCGGTATTTTTTCATTAAATCCTGTTGTCGTCTTAAAAGCGGCTCGGAGGAGGGCAGACTCCTGTTTTTACCTATTCCTTGTAGAGTGTATCCTGGGTGCACCAAGACGTGGAGCCTGTTGATTTTCATATGAATGAAAAACTGGGAATAGCGGCATAAAATTAGTTTTAGGTGCGGTGATCTGTCATTATTTTTTTATTTTATCCAGTATTTGTCGGGTGGTTTCGTCTTTATCCAGCATGCGGCGTAGTTCGTCTGCGTCGGGATTTATGATCCGGAACGCCCCTAACTGTCTTTGCGTGGCGTAGAAGGTGAATTGTATGCGCAGATTGTTTCTCTCAAATGCTGTGCCGTTCACGAGGACGTCGTATAGCATGGCTTTGAAGTGGTCGTCCATAGCCGCGAATTCTCCCTGAAATCCAAGCCCCATCACCTTCTCCCCTACTAGCCGGGTTAACGCACCCTCAAGCATTTGGTTGGATACTTTAAGTCCCTTAACTCGCCTCTCCCTCTCTGAGGCGACGTGTCTTTGCGCTAGGACGTATGTTATCTGACGTCTCGTAGCTTCGTCGGTGACCCCAAGTATTTCAGATGACGCGTTTATTTTCTCGTCAAACAGACTGCAGAAGCCTTGGGGCCCTGCATCATAGCCTATTAATGTTAGCTGGTTTCTTGCGAGATTGTATTCACCCACCCAGCAGGTGGTGTTTCCGGTGTTGTTTATCTTGTTGGCTTCGGCGGGCGTGGGTTGTGTGAAACCTAACCACTGCCCCACACCATCAGGGGTTCTGCCGGCTGAGACCCTTGATTTATGCCCTCCCCAACGGTATGAATCAACCAACCTGCCGATAGGATCCTGTAAAGTGACTTTCCCAGGGGCTTTCGATGAGTTCAGCGGAACAAGTAGGTATTCATCGACCTCGATTATCCCCCCTAAATTTATCCGCTCATCATCCAACGTTAAAACCCATCCCCGAAGGTTCACTGGGGTTTGAAGCGGGTTGTATAATTCTATGAAGCTGGTGTTTTCCGAAAACATTATCTCGTTTAAAGCCAGTTGTTTTTGTTTAGGCTGGTTTTTGGGTATTAAGAAGTAGGTGGCGGTGAAAAGAAGCAGCAGCGCGAGAAAGATTATTACAGCCGCCTTCAGGGTTTTGATTACTGTTGTCGCAGAATGAATCATGGGTTTCGCCCCTCAACATATTTATTCATTTGCGGCCGTTAAATATTGTTGTAGAGCCGCCGTCCCATCAACTCAAATAAGTGTATACTGATTTTCTTTGCCTGATGATGTCTTCGACACGTCAACGTTCATTCACCCCCAAATCTGTTCCTAGATATTGCCTCAATGTATGCTGTGTATCCGTCCTTCATCGGCACTGCTTTTACTCCGTCAACTATGAACCATAGGCTTCCAATCCGATTTACGTAACACGCCATATTCTTACCTCATATCCTGCAATTTTTTTTTCGTGTGTCCCCCCCCTAAACCCAACCCTTCCCAAAGTTTAAGGGGGGGTGGAGGGGGAATCAACCATAGGGGGGGTTTATTTAGGTTATTCATCCCCCTCCACACCAGTTAGGGGGGTATCCCCAAACCGGGGAGGGCGGAAATACTTGCGCCCACCCAAAAAAAAACTTGGAGTGAACAGGATAAGAACAACACACAGAACAACAACGAACAAAGGCGAACAGCAGAGGAATCATTCAAAGAGGCTTGTTAAACAGAAAATAATTTTTTTTCACAGGTTTTTGAACCATTCGGTTAACCGGATTTGGTGTATGGTGTAGCTTTTGTCTATTTCTATTATGTTTCGCCGCTCAAGGTTGTGTAGGCTTGAGGCGAGGGAGGATTTCGCTATTTGGGTGGTTCGCTCAAGGGTGTTTCTCTTCATATCTCCTTGGTTAGATATTAGTGTGTCCAGGATTTTGACTTCATTGCCTGTGAGTGTTTTAAGCACGTTTTGTTTGCCTGAGCTTAGGGTTATTTCTCCTTGGGACTTAATTAGGTTGAATGCGACGTAGGCTAGGACTAGTAATGCGAGTACCACCGCAAACAACGCCACCGCTTGCACGAGATTATCCCCTCCCCGGTTTATCTGAGGCAGAGGGGTTTGGGTGAAGCTATAGCTTGCCTCAACCAACCCCTGCTCCAGGGGTTTAACGTCCCATAGGATGTTTTTACTCTCACCCACATGACTTATGGCGGCCTGGGGGGCGGTGGAACTGATTTTAGTGTTCTCAGGTATGGAGACCAACACCGAAGCGGAGTCGAAGGACGGTAGCTTCATATTGAAATCCCAGCGATCCCCCTCACGCGAGGTCAGAAGCGCGGTTTGATACATAATTGTGGATGAGCCGTCAGCGTCTATGGACACCTCCACCCCGTTTGAAGCCTGAACGTATAATGCGCCTCGGACTGCGGGGGTCTGCACGTCAAGGGGAAGCGGGACGTTGATGGTGCCTATGCCCTTCACCACCAGGATTACAAGCGCGTTCCCGTTCTCCTCCACCACCACATTATAGTTCGCAGACAATTGAGCGCAGCAATTCAGTGAAAACAATAAAAATAAAGCCAACGTTTTAAGGCGCATAATATATTTTATGGCCTTCAGTTCATAAAAAAACCCCTAAACCAGCATATAATCATACAACCCAGTTGTCTTAGAGGCTTGTTTAAGCCAATCCACTGTCTCGGACTTCTCATATGCGTCGTAATACGCTTTGGATGTGAGGTTAACGCCGTAATAAGATAGGTTAACGTAATCCAGAGACTGAGTATGGTTCAATCCCTCGCGACGAAACAAAACGTATTTTCGGTATTGACTGTGGAAACCCCTGAAAACAAGGCTTTTATCAAGCAATAGGAGTGGGTGGTGAAAGAAATCCAAATTAAATCCAATAGAAGTTAGGGGAAGCCTATTTGGATCGCTGAAGGATTCGAGGGGCAGCCTCCGTTTGGTTTTCTTTTTTCTCTCACAATAAAGCCATTCCCAACTTACGTGGTAGAGTCCTGAAAACTTTGAAAAAAATTTTGTGGACTGGATTTGGAAATAACCTGAATCCTCGAAAAAACCCCTTAAATAGTAGTATTCTATAGCCTTTTGGGGGGTGAACCCTCGGGGGGGTTCGACTGCGTCGACGACGTAAAACCCGTCGGTCAACCGAGTTTTAGCGAAGTAGCGGGTGGTCTCAGGCTCCCCCGCCTTAGTCTGAACCCTAACCCCGAAAACCTGTTTCTCCCCGCAGGAGTTTATTTTATGCCGCTCGCCTAATGTGAAGTCACCGCCTTTAGTTGAGGGTGTCTCCGCCAGCAAAGGAAAATGGTTGAATAGAAGAATAATTAATCCTGCCGCGATAAATTGAATCCAAGACAACACCATCGATTAAGTTTATTAACCTTAGGCGGCTTTAAGTATATCGGGTGGATTAGAGTTGGTTAAACCGAAAAGCGGGCAAGGCGTAGTCCTCTTC
>WJJK01000347.1 GCA_014729705.1 Candidatus Altarchaeales archaeon
CGCTGGGTTGGGGGGGAAGATTGTGTGTTTCCACTTCCACGGCTGCGACGTATTCAAACTTAAACCCTCGGAGATACCGGATAAGGTTGCAGTCTCGTTGATAAAGAATCCCGGGCACTCCCTTGAAAGCCGCCTTGGCTTCTACGAAAAAGTTTTGGATACTACTTCACAGGGGGGTTATGTTGTTGTCCGGGGTGCGGGGAAACCCCGAAACAAAACTGACCTGGTTTTTCTGGGGGAATCCAACTCATCCCGGGGCCTGGAAAACACGGTCTCTGAATTGGATTGGGCGGTGTATAGGAGAAACTAGATGTATTCGGTTGACTTGCCTTGCACTATTTTTTCCGGTTTTTTGAAGTTGAATTTGGATTTTTTGTTTTGTTTTAATTTGATTTCGTCTATTCGGCATATGAGGTAGGGTAAATCGATTAAGGCGCCCGCTATTATGGCTTCCCCCACGTCGAGGCTGTCTAGACCCTGTATTATGTCTTCGGATATGCATTCGAAGCTGTTTTTTATGTGGATTTTGTCTGAGGGGTTGGTGATGTGCATGTATACCCCTGAGTTGCATTGGGATAGTATTTCTTCGTCTATTTTGGATGGTTTCTGGCTTACCACCATCAATCCTACGCCGAATTTTCTTCCTTCCGCTGCCACCTGCTGAAGCTGTTTTTTGCAGGAGTGACTGACTTTGCTGCCCGCGTAGTTGTGGGCTTCCTCAATCAAAACTAGGACGGGGTAATCGATTCTGTCTCCTTGGAGCTGGTGTTTCTTGTTTATCCTGCCCTCAAGGATTTTTTTGGATAAGTAGGACACTACGCTTCTTCTTATCGCCTGGGTGGCAAGGGAGGTGTCTATGATGGTCACGTTATGGGGTGTTATAAGCCGGTTGATGTCGGTTCCGTCCACTGTGAAGACTTCTTTATAGATTCTTTTCAACGCCTTAAGCCTTCTTTGAAGCGCGTTCGCAGTTTCCTCGTGAACGGTTTTTGACGATTTGCCCGCGTCCTCTGCAACCTCCTCACACACCCTTATCACGTTTTCAAGTGAATAGTTTTCCCCGTATCTGCTGTAGGTTTTGTTTAAAACCAGCTCAAGCGCGTGCAGTTGGTTGTCGTTTAGGTTTATGAAATGCGAGTAGTCCGAGCAGGATAGGTTGGAGACGGGGATAGTGAATTTTTTGAACCCCTGCCTTTCATGCCGTACGGTGTATACCTCCGTTTTTATGTCTTCTCTTCGGACTTCAAGCAGCCGTGAGTATTCTCCGTGGGTGTCGACGATTAAAACAGGCAAGCCGAGGCCGTTGAATTCAGCCACGAGATTCGCGCAGGCGTAGCTTTTACCCGCTCCTGTTGAGGCTAGCACTGCGATATGCCTGTCGTATTGGCTGGCGTTAAGTCGGGCTCGGGCTTCAGCGCCCTTTATCCGCCCGACACTAATTGAGTCTACATAGTCCCCCAACTTCTCTAAATCCCGCTCCCCTGCGAAGTAGGCTTTACTGTAGGGGGCTGCTGGTTTTTTCACCCCACGGCGCCTGCCCCCCCGCATCTGCCCGAATAAATGTGTCTCTGCGATAAGCCTTTGGTTTGAACCCAGCGCCTCGTCTTCGCTGTAGAACATTGCCGATACTATCCCGAAATACTCCTTGATTCTTAGGATACTGCCTATTTCAAGCTCCTCGGATTCAACAAGCACTTGCGCCTGGTTTCCATTGGATCTTTGCACTAAACCCGCGTAATCCTCCATCTTAGGTGTAACATTTTTTTTTTGTGGATTAAATTAAAGCTCTTTGTTTTATTAACCGCTTTAAGTAATTTCTTTTTTATGCGTAAACACTTAGACGATTACCGACAGTATGCTGGGGATCAGGTTGTAGACGAAATATATGATTCTGCCTCCACCTTGGATGGTAAGCACGTGGTGCACGTGAACTCCACTTACTCCGGCGGGGGTGTAGCTGAATTATTGGACACCCTTGTTATGCTTATGAATGATGTGGGTCTTGACACTGGTTGGCGGATTCTCCATGGCACCCCCGACTTCTTTGAGATCACCAAGAAATTCCACAACACGCTTCAGGGCGCTGAAATCAATTTAACGAATCAAAAGAAAAGGATTTATGAGGGTATTAATGAACGCTTCAGCAACTACACCCACCTCTACCACGACTGCGTTATTGTCCACGACCCCCAACCGCTTTCCATGATCCAGTTTTATGAAAAGAAACAACCCTGGATTTGGAGGCTGCATATAGATATCTCTAACCTGAATCAAGACGGGGAGAAGCTTTTCAACTACTTTAAATCCTTTATAGTGCGCTATGATGCGATGATTGTTTCCATGGATTCCTATAAGAAGGACATTCCCGTTGATCAGCGGGTGATGCGCCCTTCAATAGACCCGCTTTCCCCGAAAAACGAGGTCTTATCTGACCAGGTTATTGACCGTTACTTATCTAAGTTCGGGGTGGATCAGGACAAGCCGATAATCTGTCAAGTCTCTCGTTTCGACTACTTCAAGGACCCTGAAGGTGTTGTGAAAATATTTAAGAAGGTGCGGGAGGAGATTGATTGTCGTCTTGTTTTGGTGGGTAGCATGGCTACCGACGATCCTGAGAGCGAGGCTATTTATAAACACATGGTTAAGGAGTATGGGGATGATCCGGACATAGAGATTATCTCCGCGTTAAACCACATATTGGTTAACGCTCTTCAAAGAAGGAGTTCGGTTGTCCTGCAGAAGAGTTTGAGGGAGGGTTTTGCTTTAACCGTTAGCGAGGCTTTATGGAAGGGCACGCCTGTGGTGGGCAGCAACGTAGGGGGGATTCCCGCCCAAATAATTGAGGGGGAGACTGGGTTTCTGTTGGATCCCCTTGATTACGACGGGTTCGCCGACCGCGTTAAAATGATTCTGGGGGATGACGCTCTCTCCGAGAGGCTGGGTGAGGCGGGGAAGGAGCATGTGCGCAATAATTTTTTGGTTACCCGCCACCTTAAAGACTACTTCCATTTGTTTCGGGAAGTTATTCGCTGAGTTTTCCGAGTAAATCCCTTAATTCCTCTATTGTGTCTATCATATATTTAGCTGAAGTTTGTGGTCGGTTGATTGCGAATGTGTGCGCCTCTTCAGGGAGTTTCGGGAAGGCTTTCTCGTCTGTGTTGTCGTCTCCCGCATACAAAATGAAGTCGCCGTCTAAATAGTTTTCTTTTTCAAGGATTTTTTTCATAGCCTCCGCCTTACCCCAATCCTCGGCTAACACGAGTTCAAGGGTTTTCTTGTTTTCCTGTTTCTTGAGGTTCACCGCTTGACATGCTACTTCCTCAAACACCTGTCTTATCTGGTTTTCTTTGTCTGCGGCATTGCGGTAGTGCACGACAAGCGAGGTTTTCTTATCCTCAATCAAAACGCCTTCGATGTGGGCTAGTTTTTCTGTGAGTCTTTTTTCAGCCCCACGCACCTCCTCTGCCGCCTCAGAGGCTTTGGGGTGCGTCCAGTTGAAGCTAGGCCCCGTTATGTTGAGTCCGTGGTCTCCCACGTAATAAATGTTTTCCAAGCTAACCAGCCTCTTTATTTCCTCCAGCATACGGCCTGAGACGATGGAGGTTACCGTATCTTTTTTCCCCGCTATTTCCTCAAGGATTTCCCTGTTTTCCTTGGGTAATACCGCTTTATCCGGCGTGGATACTATGGGGGTTAGGGTGCCGTCGTAGTCTAGGAACAGAAATCTTTTGCGGGCTGAACGCCAGTTTTCTGCGATTTTTTTTCTCTGGCGTGTCTTTAACATGGTTTAGGCTATTTTGCTGATGTTGGATACTATGTTCCCAGCCCAAGTGTAGATGTTGTTTTCTTCGACGATGTCTCTTAGTTTCTGCATGCGCTCTTTTTTTTTCTCGGCTTTAAGGGTTAGAAGTTTTTTTATGACTGCCGCGAATCTCCTAGTGTCGTAGGGGTTCACTAGGAGGGCGTCTGTCAACTCTTCTTGGGCGCCTGTGAACCTGCTTAGGATGAGCATGCCGTCTGCGTTGGTTTTGCTTGAAATGTATTCCTTGGCCACCAGGTTCATGCCGTCGTGTAGGGAGGATACTATGCAGAAATCCGCGAGCATGTAGTAGTTTATTATGTCTTCGAAGTCGTGGTGCTCGGATAAATATATTATGGGGGTCCATTTTTTTGTTCCCTGACGCCAGTTTATGTCTTCAACCAATTCCTCTATCTCCTCGTTTATGCTTCGGTATTCCTCCAGCCTCAGCCTGCTGGGGGAGCCTATCTGTATGTAGGTGAGTTTCTCCTTGTATTGTGGGTTTTTCTCGAGGAACCACTCTAGTGCCTTGAGTTTTTCGGGTATGCCTTTGGTGTAGTCCACCCGCTCCACCCCGACTCCGACAACCTTGTTTTCAAGGTTCAGCCGGTGTTTTATGGGTTTTATTGTTTTCTGCCGTTCAGGCTCCTCAGCCATCTTCTTTATCTTGTGGTAGTCGACGCTTATGGGGAAGGGTTTGACGTAGGTTTTCTTGTGTTTATATAGTACTGAGTATTCTGATCGGTCTGTTTTGGAGACTAGGTTGCGGTCTACTGTTTCAAGGAAGTTGTTGCAGTGGTATCTTGTGTGGAAGCCTATGAGGTCGTTTGCAAGCAGTCCATCAAGTATCTTGTGTTTCCAGGGGCAGGCTCGGAAGGTTTCGTTTTGGGGCCAGGGTATGTGCCAGAAGTGGGCGGTCACAAGATCTTGTTTCTTGTTTTTAATCATCCGGGGGGCCAGTGATAGGTGGAAGTCCTGAAACCATATGAATGCTTGTTCGTCTCCTATCTCCTCTAATATGGCGTTTGCGAATCTTTGGTTGATTTTTTTGTATTCATTCCAGGCTCTTTCGTTGAATTTAGGGCGGACATAGACTGTGTGGCACAGCGGCCAGAATAGTTCGTTTGAGGTTATGTCGTAGTAGCCTTGCTCCTCCTTTTTAGTCATCCATACGCGTTTTAACCTGTATTTAGGGTTTTTTTGGGGTACTTCTATCACGTTCTCCTCGTCTACGACTTCTTGGTCGGCGTCTCCGGCTCCGTGGGCTACCCATGTACCCCCGCAGGCTTGCATGATGGAGTCTAGGGCTACCGCCATCCCGCTTGCAGGTCTTACTGTTTTGATTTCCTCACCCCTCCAAACGTGCATGTAGGGTTCTCTGTTGCTTGCTACTATGAGTTTGGCGTCCCCCAGCTTCTCTTTTACGAGCGTCACCATCTGCTCTTTATTCATCGCTTCTTCTATTTGATTCAATGTATATAACATTTTTTTGGCGGGGATTTTAACCTTTACTCCCTTAGTTTTCATGGGTTTACGGTGAATTTCTATAAAATCAAGGACGAGATCCGTATCCTGGGTTTGGATGACGGTCCATTCAACCGCGGGGATGAGTCTTCTTTGGTGGTTGGCTGTGTCTTCCGCGGCGGCAGCTGGCTTGACGGGGTTTTATCCACTCGTGTTTCGGTGGATGGCTTGGATTCAACGGATAAACTAATTGATCTGATTCAAGGTTGCAGGTTCCGGGATCTGCGCATAGTAATGATTGATGGTCTGGGTTTCGCAGGCTTTAACTTAGTTGACTTAGGACGTCTTTTTTCGGAGACGGGGCTGCCGGTTATAGCGGTTACCCGCGTTAAACCTGATTTCCCTAAAATAAGGAGGGCTTTAAAGAATCTCTCGGAACCTGATTTCCGCTGGGGTTTGGTTGAGTCCGCAGGCAAACCCTATTCAGTTGAGACCCGGTCTGCCAAGAAAATCTATGTGCAGTCGGCGGGCATGGAGGAGGATCAGGTGCGGGAGGTTGTTAGGTTGTCTGCCACAAGAAGTCTTCTGCCTGAACCCATACGCTGCGCCCACCTTATTGCTAGGGGTATTGTGTTGGGGGAGTCGCGGGGTAAGGCTTAGAGCTTTTTTTCCCTCTGCCTCAACTGTTTTAAGTGTTTTTTCTCGAAGTCCTCCAGCCACCTGAATATTTCGCATCCCCTCTCATCCTGGCATTCGGTTCCGGCTTTCCTGTAGAAGTCTATGGAGTCTTCTTCTGCTTTCACGCCGATATCCAGTGCGGTGTCTTCCTCCAGTTGCTCGTCTTTTATGTCTTGCTCAAAGGCGTTGAATTCGGGTAATTGTTTGCTGTTCTCCTGCTGCATTAGATCC
>WJJK01000348.1 GCA_014729705.1 Candidatus Altarchaeales archaeon
CCCAGGGAGTGTATCTCCTCGGTTATGCGGCGTCTAATCCACGGATCCTTCGCCCCTATTGCATGGAATTTCGCTGAAACCATAGGTATAGGTCCTCCAAAGCCTCCGGTTCGGATAGAAGCCGGGGTTTATGCTTGAGTTTATTATAGGTTTCTTGGGTTAACAAGTTAACGCAATCCACATCTAACCCGCATAAGGCTTTATCTAATGCTAGGTAGGATTCGGAATCGTATTTAAGGAAACAAATTATTTTTTCATACGCCCCCTTGTGGGTTGAAACATATTTTTTTATCCGCTCTGAGGTAACCTCCACGTATCTTTTCTTTATTTCGGGGGTTTCCCGTGACTCATCCCAGTCATAGTCGTTGAAGGGATAGTAATCCTCAAACTGCCTGGGTATGACACCCGCATTGCTTAACATCACCTCATGGACTTGGTTTCTGACGCCTGCGTCGGTTAGTTTCTGGATTATCCTCCTGTGGGTGGGGGATCGGCTGTAGGGTTTAGTGTAGCTACAAGGCAGAAAAAGAAGGTGTTTCGTAGTCTCAGGGTTATACCAGCGGATCAAATAATCCTGCCACACCTCAAAGTAGGGATGGATTAGGTAGGGCTCCCCCACACCCTTGATTGTTTTCCTAAGATGCTTGGGGAACCGCGGAATGAAGCGGAAAGTCTGCTCATCCACACTTATTTGGGGGTCTTCTTCGTATTTTCCCGTTAATTTTCTGAAACCCTCCCGGCTAAGGTAAGACCACTGCCCACTCACCCATAAATCGAATATCTGGGAATCCTCGTGCGGTAGGAGGTTGATTAAGACTATTGAGTCGGCGTGTTTTTTTGCGTATCCCACGTTTTCCTCAAGGGTGTTTTCGATGTCTTCGTCAAAGGGCAGGTTAACTAACAAGTAGGCTCTGAGCCTGAAGCCGTGTTTGCGTATGAGCGACCCCGCCCGCTCAAAGTCCCCTAAGGTGAAGCCCTTGCAGATGAGCTTCAGGTGCTGTGGATTCGCCGACTCAAGACCCACCGCAACCTCCAAGTCGATGCCCGTGAATTCGTCGAGTTTCTCGGGCACCACATATTCGGGTCGGGACTCGATTTGAGCCGAAATATTCTTTTTTCTAAGCAGTTTAATGAAGTGTCTGCGGGATTCGCGCGGGATCTGTTTCTCATCGAAAAAACTTCCTGAACCAAAAACCTTAACCTTGTCTTTCTCGCCTAAACCGTTTAACTGCCGATCAAGGTAGTGATTTATTTCATTAGGACCGGGTGTTCTACCGGCTTTCTTGCCGTACCCACAAAAAATGCACCTACCCCAACTACATCTTCCAAAAGGCAGAATAATTGTTTTCTCCATCGCGGCGTCACATATCTATGTTTTTAGTTGGATTTCACCAATCCAAGCAATTTTTTTTCGTTGAAATCAGGATGCAGACTTATTTTCTTGCCTCCGAAGAAATCCAGGTCAACCGCCACAAAACCCTTATCCTGAAGCTGGTTTATCCAGGCGTTGGTGTCGGAGAGGGTTGAATCCAAATCCTTTGCTATGTCTCGGGGAGATAGGCTTCCGCGTTCAATCAACAGATTCGCAAGTTTGATTCGTGGATCGTCTCCCTTGATTTTTTTGCCTGTCTTTCCGGGTTTGTGTGTTTCCTTTTGGGGGGTTTGAGGTTCTTGTTTCTTTTCCCTTGAGACATCCTTTTGGCGTGTTTTGGTTTCTTGGGGGGCTTCGTTTTGTTTTATCTTATCCTGAACCTGCTCGTATTGGTTTTTGAGTTTTTGTTTCTCCGCGTTGAGTTCCTCTATTTTCTTATTTAATTGCCCGATTTGTTTGGTGCTTTCATCCTGTTGTCTTCGGAACCTCTCTTTCAGTTCCCCCAGATCTTGTTTATCTGAGCATTCATCCTCCAGTTCCTTAAGTTGTTTCCGCAGATTCTTTTGGGTTTGCTGATCCCGATCAAGCTGTTTCTGAAGCTCATTTATTCTTTTTTGTTTCTCCTCAATCAGGGGTGTGGTCTCCGGGTTTTGGCTTATCTTCTGTTGCAGCTGTTTTTTCTGTTTCCGAAGCTCGTCTAAGTCTTCTGATAGTTTATCTATTTTCTCCTCGTATTGCTGGTGTGTTTTCTTCTCCTCATTCAACTGGTTTTCAAGCTCTGTGATTCTGTGGTTTTTCCCCTCAACCTCGTCTCTTAGGCTTTCATATTGTTTCAACTGATCCTGGAACTCGGTTTTCTGTTTCTCTACTGCCGTTATCTGTTCCTTAAGTTGTTTTATTGTCTGCTCGCTTTGTTGTCTCTGGTCCTCTATTTCGGATTTTAATTCAGAGATGTCTTTTTTATCCTCCCGCACTTGCTTGGATAGGAATTCTGTTTTCTTTTGGATGTTTTTTTCGGTTTCCCTCTCCGAATCAATGGTTTCGACAAGCTTTGCTATCCGGTCTTCGGCTTCAACTAGTTTCTCTTCAAGCTGTTTTTTTTCATCCGAAACCGCTTCAAGCTCTTTGTTTTCCTTTTGTAGTCGGCTTATTTTTTCTTGATACTCGTTTTGCTTGTTTCTTATTGCCGCGTTTTTTTCTTCAAGCTCCGACTTCAACCGCTTTACCTGGTTCTCACCCTCCTTGGCCTGGGTTTCAAGGTATCCGAGTCGCTGGGTTAACTCGTTTTCCCGGGTTTCCTCCTTCTCAAGGTCCTGGTTTAAGTTCATTATTCGTTTTTTCAGCTCCTCTTTTTTGTGTTGCTCCTCGTCAAGCTTATGCCGTAGTTCCCCGGTTTTCTCGTATCTTTTCTCAAGCTCCTGTTTCTCTGAAACAAGGTTTTGGATTTCCTCCTTCAACCCCGAAATAACCTCCTGTTTCCTGTTTCTCTCAAGCTCAAGTTGTTTGTTCAGATCCTTTAGGTCTTTTGACTCAGAGTTAAGCTGGGTTTCCAAAAATTCAACGCGGTTTTGGAGCTCCTCTTCCGCCCGCCTCTCAGATTCAAGAAGCTTTGTGTATTCCGTCAACTGTTTTTTGTTTTCCTCATATAGTCGGGCTTTTTCTTGCTGGTTTTCAAGCTCTATTTTGAGATTGTTTTTCTCCTTAGAGAGTTTATCTAATTCATTCTTAAGGCTGGATAGGGCGGTTTTCTTGTCTTCCCTCAGTTTCTCCAGGCTTTCTTTCAGGGCTTTAACGTCTTGTTCGCCTGAGTTAAGCTGGTTTTCGAGGAACTGCACCCTCTCTTTAAGCTCGTCTGCGGTTTTCTTTTCGTTTTCAAATAAACGGTTTATCTCCTGGATTTGGCTGTCTTTTCTTTCAAGCTGGTTCTCAACTTTTTTCTGCTCCTTAATCTGCTGTTCAAGCTGTTTTTTTTCATCCGAAAGCTCGTCTAACTGGTTTTTGATGCGCTCTATGTCCTCCTGTTTCCTGTTGCTTTGATCCAGTAATTTAGCCCGTAATTCCTCTTTGGTTTGGCGTTCCTCATCCAATTCCTTGTGAAGCTGGTTTATCTGTTTGTTTTTAACGGCCAGTTGTTCTTGGAGGTTGGCTGCGCTGTCGAGCTCCTGCTCAAGTTCTTGTTTTTCCCCTCGAAGCCGCTCCAGCTCCCGCCTCAGAATATCCGGGGATGCGGATCCCCCCACCTGGTTTTCCTTTAGTTTCCGCCTAAGCTGGGCTAAGTCTTTCCTGCCTTTCTCAAGTTGGGATCCTAAGAAGTCAACCATCTGTTTATGTTCCTGTTGCTTCTGTCTCTCGGTGTCCGCGGAAATCTTAAGCTCAGATATTTTCCTTTCCTTTTCATTAATCTGGTTTTGGAGGGTCTGGCTTCTCCTATGCTCGATTTCAAGTTGCGCCTTCTTCTCGAATAATTCGTCTATCGTCCGGCTTAATATGCGTCTTAGGTCGTCGGGGGATTTATCTTTGTTTAAGGCCTTAAGCTTGAATTTGAATTTGGGGGTCAGGGATATGTTTGGGTCGGTGATGTTATCATCCTCTGAAACCACCTTTTTCTGTTTTAAGACGTTCACCCAATTGCGAAGAGTATACCAGTCAACCCCCAACTCCTTCATAGCCGAGCTTATGCTCAACTTGTCTTTATCTATTAAAAGATTTATGAGGGGTCGTGTATCCTTAAGCGACACGTCTGAATCAAATGAACCCATTTTTTTGTTTCTTTTCCTACGGTTTATTGTATATATA
>WJJK01000349.1 GCA_014729705.1 Candidatus Altarchaeales archaeon
CGACATAATCGACGCTATGAGCCGGCAGATGAAGGCGGAGAGAAATAAACGAGCGAGCATATTGGATGCGGAAGGTGTTAAGAAGGCCGCTGTTTTAACTGCGCGTGGAGAGCGTGACGCCGAAGTCCTTCGGGCGGAAGGCCGAGCCAAAGCCATAGCTCTTGAAGCAGATGCTGAGAGGAAAAAACGTTCACTGATTGCAGACGGCGAGGCTCGAGCTATTCAACGGGTTTTCGGCGCCATGCATGAAGGAAAGCCAACCAAAGACATTCTAACCCTAAAATACCTTGAAGCCCTTGAGAAGATGGCGGACGGACAGGCCACTAAAATATTTATGCCCTTTGAATCAAGCGGGGTATTAAGTAATGTAGCAGCCCTTGGAGACGTGTTCGGGGAAGGAATGAAGGGGCAAAGTATGCTGGAGGCTGCAGGGGAAGAGAAATCTTCTAAGAAAAAGGCGAAAAAGAATCAAGAAAAAAAATAAGGGAGAGGGGAAGTTTAGTTTCAAGGTGGTTTTTTTCGCTTAAAGAATTCCACGATCTTTCCGCTCTTTTACCTAAATTATGTGTTTTTGTTGGACGGGTTTGCAACTCATCAACTGCAACCCACCTCCTTTGTTGGTTTAAAGGGGAACTGCGAGAATAGACTTCAAGATGTGGGTTTTCTTCTATATCGCCCTTTTTAATGCCTTCAACAAACCAGTCCTCTTTCTCTGCTGTTTCAGATGATTGGATGTCATTCATCCAGATAAAGAAAATAAAGTCGAGTCATATATCCTAAGTGCTAATATTTCAGCAAAGAGTGTGTGTGGGTTTATGGCTTTCATATTCTGCTGTAATCAATACTGTATTTACTTGAACACCAAGTTTATCTGCTAATTCAATGAAAACAGTGTATAAGTCAGTGGAACCACTCCCAGTTAAAGTACCTGACTTAAGTATTTGTTGAGCACTACGCTTAAACATGTTACTGTGATTAAAGCAAAAGTCTTGCGCGTTCTTTTTTCCTACACTTTAAACCAGGCATCATTGAAAGAATCAATGCAATTTTTTTTCCATCGGACTTTTTGTGTTGCTGGATTGTTGTTTTAGGGAATCGGTTAATTGGTTTAACGAAGGGTTTTCAGGGTGTTTCCTTTTAAAGTTAGTGGAGCCAGTAGATAGGGGTTTGCGTAATCTCTTTAGGTGTTTCTTTCCAGGATAAGAGAATATATTCTTTTTATAAAAAAAATATAGTGTGGAAGTAGGTTTTTGATTATAGGTAAGAAGGGTTTTAGGCACTACAAATATGTATTGTGTCGTGAGAACATGAAAACCAGGTTAGGCACTACACATTGTACGGTTATGTTTGGCGTGAGTGTTTAAGTAAAAAAATTGGAATAATAAATTACGTATAGCAACACCCACTAATACGAGTTAGGCACTACACTTATTCTAACAGTATGTAAAAGAAAGAAAATAAAGAATAAGGAATTATTCTTTTAGTTTTATTGCTTCTACCGGGCACGCAGAAACACATGACCCACATGCTATACAGGCGTCTGGTTCTTTTACCTTGCTTTTTTTCCCTGCATCTGTATCTTCCATCGAAAATACCACGGGTGTAGCAGGACATACAGAAACACATGCCCCACATCCAATACATTTTTCCTCATCAACAACTGGAATCATATTTCATCACTTAACTCAGTGCTTTTTTAGATTTAAATTATTCTAGCATATAAATCATTTCTTCTCTCTCCAAAGGGAGGATATGTGTTCGGCCTGACTTACTACGTCTTTTTTATCGTAAATACTGTCATATTCATTTTTTGCAAATAATATATCAAATAATTCTATCAAATCCACACGGGTATCCATGCAACCGTCATTTAATAACACAACGCCCTGAACAGGCAGGTTGAAAGGCATTATCAACTCCATACCCTCTTTAACCTCCATACAACAACCTACCCCTAAAACCGCTTTAGGTTTGTGTTTTTTCATCATGCGTTTAACAAGTGTTGAACCGGGGGCAATGAAAAAATCTATTTTTTCTTTCATACAAAGTTTCTTTATTTCACCTAATCCGCACTTACCGCAGGCAACACACATCAGGCCTTCAGAGACAAGTGGAGCCGGGCATTTAGGGTGTCTTAAACATTGGGGGAAAAAAACAGCTCGTTTTTCATAGCCTATTTTACAGTAGTTTCTGACATTAATTTTATTCATTATCTCAATCAACAAGCGATCGAGAATCTCATCATCTAATTTTAACATCCAAAAAAAGTACTTTAAAGGCGTTTCAACACCCTTCAAAATAACGAATGCTATTGATGGGAAATATACCTTGTTTGTCTTCCAAAAAAGAAATAAAATAACGATAGATAGAAAAAGGAAGAAGAGAAAGCTAACAAAGAAGATGAGGGATACCCAGCCAAACAACCTGATTATGTCTACCCCCAAAAAAACCATCCCCTGCAACCTATCTTTTTATTCTACTGCCTCAACCCGCAAGACATCTGCGATTTTTTCTTTAATTCTTTGCTCTATCCCCTGCTTTAACGTTATCTGACTCATTGGACATCCCCTGCACATGCCGGTTAACCTCACCTTAAGCACTCCCTCTTCATAGTCAACATACTCTACATCACCTCCGTCCATCTGAAGCATGGGCCGTATTTTTTCAAGTTCTTTTTTGATTTCCTCTTCACTCATTTTACAAAACCAAGCAATTATATCACATTAAAGTTGATAAAAGAAGCGGTAAAACCAGCGTCGCCTCCCCATAAACAGTTTGTGTATCCGCTTTTTCAGCTATCTTACCCCAGCTTTTAGCCTCACGAGTTTGGGCTCCGGAGAGGCTTCCATCATATTCTTGTGCAGTTGTTATGTAGACGGCTTTATCCAAGCCACCCCTAAGAAGAGTCGACCCGATAAGATGGTGCTTGCTTATCCCCCCTCCGCACACGATAGCCCCCACTTTATCCTGTCTCATTATCCTGTTCTCCAGATCCACCAAGTCTTTCGAAACATCCAATATGAATTTGTTGCCTTCTTTTTTATGGAAGAAAATCTGAAGACCGATAGCCGAGTCAATGAAGCCGGGGCTGTATACTGGGAGAAGTCTATCGGCAGCCCGTTGTATGAAGTTGTCTTTAGGTTCAAGGTTTTCAGCCAGAAAGGCGGTTAAATCCTTCGGGCTCCAAACATCATTTTCCTTTGAGGCTTTTCTTATGAGGGGCCTGATTTTTTCCTCCAGTGATACATAACCCTCATTTGGTATGAGGATATTGCCGAGTCTGTTTATTCCTTTTTCATGCAATATGTTATCGTCTGCCTGAAAGTCCCCTAGAAAGTAGTCGTTGTAGCTTCTTATTATGTCGTGGTCTATGCTGCCGCCTGTTGTTATCACCGCGTCTACAGAACCCGTTTGTATCACGTCTTTGAAGGCCCCCCTAAGCCCTGAGGCCATCATATTAGCTGTGAAAGACAATAATATGAAATAATCTTCTTCAATCATTTGTTTTATCGTTTGGCCAGCGGACCCTAGATTTGTCGCTTGGAAGCCACACTTCAAATAGTCTTTGAGGATGTTTGGGTATTTTTTAAGTGATATGTCTTTTACGGCAGACAAGCCCCCTGTAGTGCCTAACTTTTCATGTTCCAATCTTCACACCACCAACATACTCCTCTATCTGCCGTAAAACAGATAAAGCCGCCAGATAAGAGGTTTTCGGATTTTCAGGCGACGGCAGATTTTCAAGCTTAACATACATTTTACCGAAAACACCCTCAACCTCAACCTCATGACTGTTTGTTGTTATACCTGGATCTGCGACTATCTCCACCCTAGTCTCCTCCACACCCACACCACAAAGGGATAATGCGGCCGCAACATTTATGTTTTTCGGGAAAAACTCAACAGCATCCTTTGCAGTACCCTTAAAAACAATCAAGGGCGCGGATAAGCTGTTAAGATCAATATTTTTTTCTTTAAGGTAAGAAACGTCCAGAAGGGATCGGGGATTCTTTGTTGTAGTGAGCTTAACCTTACGTAAACCTTTTTTAGCTGAAGCCTTAATGACGTCAAGCCCAGTAATAGCCCCTGAAGGCACGTAAAGCTTTGTTTTACACTCCTTAGCTGTTTTCTCTGCGAAATCCAAAGTACCCTCCCGTATCAAGCCCCCGACACTTAGGATTATTAAATCACAATAACCCAACGTTTTTTTTATTAGGGACTCTACTGCATCCGGTGCTGCCGCTTCCACCACTAAGTCACAACAACCCACAAACCCCTCAACACCTGCAACAACCTTCGGGGTGGGCGTAATTCTCTGGCATAATGCTTGGGCACGTTCAACCTCTTTATCAAATAAAGCGCACACCCTGATGTCCTGCCGATCCCCTAAGGCTGAAGCAATATATGAACCGATATTTCCGCAACCAAGAATCCCTACCCGCACAGTCATGATAAATAAAACACACTGAAAACAAGGAGAATACTGGAAGTAACCCCCCTACCCGTATCCTCTGCCGTCTGCGACATCCCCCACCAAAACACTATCATCCTTATCCAAACCCTTCCAAAGAGACCCATACCTGTCCTTAAGTTGTTTCTCGATTGATTTAGCTTCACTCAAACTCTTGCTTAGATGCCTTTGCTCTATTAAAGCAGCCTCCTCCAATGCGGCAAGATCCCCCGCATGCCGTATAACGCCTGCTAAATCCCTCAACCTAAGAGTCAACGCATCTCGTTTATCGTCGAAGACAAGCGCCCGCCGCCGAGCTTCACCTATTATGCCCCAAACAACCTCGCAGGTTGCGGGAGGGATTTTTTTGTCTAAAGAAATTTCTTGGGTGACGAAACGGGCAAGCGCCTCCTGGTTTTCAACGTTGTCCTCCATCGTTGATTCAAGGAGTATTTCATAGCCGTTGCCAGCAATCCTCGATCTTAGCGGGCTTAGGATGTTTTGAACGTCTTTTATGTTGCATGCGCCTATGAAGAGAAAATCACAGGGCATGTCTTCAACACGCACCATGGCGCCCGAGGAATGAGGGTTTCGACCTGAAATCGTGAATTTCTTGTTTTGCATGGCAGTCAAAATAAAACCCTGGAGAGCCCCCATACGCGGGAGCTCGTCGACGAATAAAACCCCTTCATGCGCTTCATGTATTGCCCCCGGCACAACCCGCATATATGCGGGAGTCCCTATCTCCGGGTGGCTCCCGTAGGGATCGTGTCTCACGTCCCCTAAAAGCTCGGTCTCACTTGCCCCAGTAGCCTGCACGAAAACGTTTCGATTAATTGAAAGCAGCACCCGCGTTTTCTGTGTTTTTTTCAGTCTACGCAACTCATTTAAAGCGCTTTGATTCAAAACCCTTATCCGCTCTCCATCCACCCGCTGATAGATTATTGTCTCCTGATTCCCTTCAGCGTTTATCCTTGTGGTCTGCACCTCCTGCTCGGGTTTTGTGGATCCAAGTTCGAATACGTCAGTCACAACGCTTCTCACTGGATGGGAGTCGAAACCCCTCACCACCCTGCTTGACTTTTTCCCTCCGCATTCAGGGCACACGGCAAAGCGAGGGTCGGATACCCTCCCACAATGGCTGCATCGATACCCCATCCGCTCTGCAACAAAAGAAGGCACATCAGCTGAGGAGACAACCCTCCCCTGAGCCTGTCCAAGGGCATTCTGACGCTCACGTAAACTCGTCTCAGACAAAACATCGATTTTGGGTTTATGTGGGTTGTCCGGGTCCTGGGCTATGGTAACCTGCTGCGTTGGTTTTTTAATGTGGCTGGCCACGGCATTGGCTATCATGCTTTTTCCTGTGCCAGGGGGCCCTACGAGAAGCAGGTGTCGGTGTTGTTTTATCGCGATCTTAACCTTCTCAACCGCAGGGGTTTGCCCGATAACCCTGTCTAGGGGGTCCTTCGGAATCTGGATTTCTTCGGTTGTCTCTATCTCATCCAACAACATGGTTTAATCTAAATATACCCTTATTCAGACTAAAAAAGGGGGAAAAACTTATGTGGGCGTGCCGGTTAGAACCCGGACTTTCTTGCCCTTAAGCTTGGAGGCAGTGTTCACTCCAACAAGGATCTGAACGCCCGCATCCGCTGACGCATCCACGAGACGCTGTGTTATTATGCCGTCTAAGACCACATAGGTGGGCTGCACTCCTTTAAGGGAGTCAATCAAATCCTTTATCTCCACTTCCGCCACCTTTTTGATTTGATCGTCAAAGAGGCGAGCCACAAGACTTCCTTTAACTGAGTCAAGTTCAGAGAGCAGTTTCTTGTTTATGCTGCCTTTTCTCTCCTCCTTCTTCTCAGAGGCTTTGACGCCGTTTTGGTCTGTGGGGATTTTACGGCGCAAGGACATGATGACCTCCTTCTTACCTAACTCCTCCACCTCTTTTCCGCGGGGTGCGCGGGCCACAAAATCAATGTCGGCAACCTGGACCAGCTCCTTTAAAATTATTTCTCCGCCTCTATCCCCGTCGATAAAAGCGATTAACGTCTTGGTCTTACCCAAATCCTTTATCACTCCAGGTATGTTTGTTCCTCCCACGCCAACCGCGTTTTTGATTCCGCATTTAAGCAGGGTTAAAACATCTGCACGCCCCTCCACCACGATCACGCTGTCTGAACGCTCAACCGCGGGGCCTGCTGGCAAACCTTTATAGGCTGTTATCTCCGACAACTGCACGGAGCGGCGAACTTCGTCTGTCAACTCAAGGCTTTCCGGGATCTCCGTGTCCATCACGTTTTTAAGGATATCCTTGGCGCGTTTAACCATGCTTTTTCTCTTGCTGTTTCTAGCATCCTCAACGCGTTTAACCGAAACCCTGGCGTTGCAGGGGCCTACTCGATCCACAGCCTCAATAGCCGCAGCGATTATCGAGGTTTCAACCATATCCAGGCTTGAGGGTATCAGGATTTGTCCCGTGGATTTCCCGTTTTTGGTTTTAATATCCACCTCGATTCTACCTATCCTGCCTGTTTTCTGAAGATCCCTTAATTCAAGCTCCTCGCCAAGAAGGCCTTCCGACTGCCCGAATAAGGCGCCAACCACGTCTGGTTTCTCAACTATTCCTTCAATTCTAATATCCGCATAAATATTGTATTTTACCGTGTCTGCAGGGGCTTTAGCCATTTTATCACCCTAAATTTTTGTTTGCAAGTAAACGAGGCACCGAAAATGGATGTGTGTTTTGGTTTCACTGAATCCTTTTAATCGCATCAATCAACTGCTTCTCCGTTTTGTTTGGAAAGAAAACCTTTTTTTTACGGGATTTATGGCCTGAAACGATTTTCGCGCCGCAAGCAAGCCCGGTTAGAAGCCGTTCAACGCCGGCGTTCGCCTGTCCGCTGATTGGGGGCTCAACCACCCCGACCTTCAGAATAAATTCATCAAGCCGGATGTAGGGTTTTTTTAAGCCGCAACTTACGTGGACACTTGCCACCACCCCGCAAGGGGTTTCCCTAAATGCGCAAGGCATTTATTTAGACGGAGTTGGCGCGTATCACTTCATCCAACACACGCAAGAAAGACTTCTGCTGTTCCTCTGTGAGTTGGACTTTACCGGCCTCCTCAATCCTCAGGTCGTTTTGATCGGCTACGATCACAAGCCCTGCTGACACTGGGACGCCGAATATTTTCTGCAATTCAGGATTATCGTTTAAGTCGCTTATAATGTTGTCTAATACATCCATCATAATGCCCACTCGGTCGGGATTTACTCCCGGCTGGGGCTCGGTGTCTTGTTCACCCATGATTTGTTTTCACCTCAATTTTTTTCTTCGAAAAATGAGTTAGTTGCTTAATATATCTCCTGCTTCCTATATAAGAAGGCGGGTTTCCCGTCAGGTAATGATTTTATCCAAAGCGTCTTGCCGGGTGGCCTCCTTAATCTCGCGCGCTATCCGTTTACCCATATACATGGGTTCCCGGTATTTCAGGTAAGTGTAGGGGTCTCCTCCTATGTTGGCGTTGCAGCCTGCCACAATCCTTGCAGATATTTCGAATGCCACGATATCTAAGTCTTCTGTCACTATTGTTTCGAGGCAGAAGGGCCCTATGGTGCCGGGGGCGGCTATTTTATGTGACTGTGCGACTATTTTCTCCCCCATCTCAAACATGGGTCCAAGAAGGGATTCCCTCGCAACCAAAGGGAAGTTCCCTACCACCGAGAAACTCGGGTTAAGCCGTTGTTTAATCTGTTCATGCACCGGTATTCGGAATACGCCATCTACGCTTGACTCATATCTTTTGTCAAACCCCATGAACTCAAGCTCCCCTTTTATTGGGGAGTAGAAGAAATGCGGGTAGATGCTAACGCCTATGATGTATTCCTGTACGTA
>WJJK01000350.1 GCA_014729705.1 Candidatus Altarchaeales archaeon
ACGATCTCGTTACGCCATTCATGCAAGTCGTCATTCAAACGACAAGGTATTACGCTACCTTAAGAGAGTTATAGTTACTCCCGCCGTTTACCAGCTCTTTGCTCCCTTGGAAAGGAGTTTGAAGTACTGGCACTGGGCAGACGTCACCTCCTATACAAACCCTTACGGGCTAGCAGGAAGTTAAGTTTTTGTTAAACAGTCGGACCGTCTTAGTTATTGCACCCTGCAATTGCAGACATAAGCCAACAAATGCAGGGACCCCTTATACCGAAGGCACGGGGCCAATTTGCCGACTTCCCTTGATTGGATTATTACCCTCACACTTTAGGCTTCTCACCTAGGGGCACCTGTGCCGGTTCTGGGTATGATTATTGATGATCTATACCTGTTCCTTTTTCATGGACTCCTGGCATCAGCTAAATACTTCATGAGAAGTACCATTCCCAGATTTAATCAAATTCTCATCATTACGATACTCCTTTGACTTATTCTGGTTAGCACAACAGATAAGTTATGTTAGCCTAGCCGGAAGTGTCAGTAACAGATCCTGCGTCGCCGCACATACATCAATAGTACAGGAATATTAACCTGTTTCCCTTTCCTTTTCACATCTGTTAGACGCTAAGTTAGGATCAACTAACCCTTGACTAAACTGTATTGTCAAGGAACCCTTGCCCTTTCAGTGGCGTAGACTCTCACTACGCTAAGTTCCTACTATCGCCAGGATTCTCATTTCTACCCGGTCCACTCTCTCTTTCGAAAAAGCTTCTGCCCAAGCAGAATGCCTGCCTACCACAATTCTTTTGGAATGTCTGCAGTATCGGTGATCAATTTAGCCCCGTCCATTTTCAAGGCTTACGACCTTGACAAGTAAGCTGTTACGCACTTTTTAAAGGGTGGCTGCTTCTAAGCCAACCTCCTCGCTGTCTTCGGCAATAAACACTTTTCACCCGTTCACACTTAATTGACACTTAAGGACCTTAACTGCAGTCTGGGTTGTTCCCCTCTCGGAATCCAAGCTTACCCCGGATCCCCGTATCTTGAAATCTATGACGTAAAGATTTTTGGAGTTGGACAAGGAACCGACCCGTTTCCAGGCCAAATCCCCAATCCGTAGCTCTACTATCTCAACTGTCTCATCCAAGACTTGACTACGACCAACTTCGGCAGGAACCAGCTATTACCAGTCTCGATTGGCTTTTCACCCCTAACCCCAAGTTAGAAGAACACTTGTCCGTAGCACCTCTTCAGGCCTCCACACGGTTTTACCCGCACTTCACCTTACTCAGGGTTAGATCGACTGGCTTCGGGTCGTATCCAAGTGACTTATGGCACTTTCATACCATGCTCCTCGTAAACTGCGAGCAATTGCTTTCGCTTTGGGTGCTTCTTAACGAATTACCCTTGCCACTTAAATACACTCCCTGGCCCGTTATTCAAAACGGACGGCAGAACTCCGAAGAGCCCTACCACACTATATCTATTAGGTTTCAGGATCTTTTAACTCTCTGCCAAGAGTTCTTTTCAACGTTCCATCACTGTACTCTTCGCTATCGGACTCTGGTAGTATTTAAGGTTGGAAGTTGATGCCTCCCACATTCCTGCCCAATATCCAATGGACAGTACTCAGGATACTGCTTCAATCCGCAGGCTTTTATCTACGGGACTATCACCCTCTATGGTCTGCCGTTCCAGGCAAGTTTGACTAGTCCTGTTAGGATATTAATAGCAGTCCTCAACACCACATCTCCTTTACATTACTGCAAAGGATTCAGTTTGCCTTATGCTGTTTTCAATCGCCTTTACTAACAGCATCCCTATTGGTTTCTTTTCCTGCGGTTACTGAGATGTTTCACTTCACCGCGTTCCCCATCCTTACGGATTTATAGAGAGGTCTCATTAAGGGATCTCCGGTTCAAAGGCTACATGCGCCTCGCCGGAGCTTTCTGCAGCTTGTCGCACCCTTCTTCAGCTCCAGAGCCAAGTCATCCACCTAATAGATTTCTGGTACCTTACTTATGCATGGCATCATCAACGTGAGGTCAAGGCCAAGACCTTGTCTTTGCCGAACAGCCGTCATTTCAAATGACGGATGTTATCATCTGTGAATTTGATGAATGTGATTCTTTGATATATTGTAATTTTTTTCCATGTATAGAAAATCCCGACTCGCAAGCTTGTCTGGGACTTTGCATTTATCTCATGCTTAATAATACCTGCTCGGCAAGCCTCGTCTGGTATTATTAAGCATGTAAAAACCAATTTTTCCGACTCCTAAACTCGTCAGGAAAAATTACTTTTTCCATGGACCCGGCGGGATTCGAACCCGCGGCCCCCGCCTTGCAAGGGCGATGCTCTACCGGACTGAGCTACAGGCCCGTAACAATTTGGGGTAAATCCTGTTTACCTGATGTGTTCTGTGAATATAAAATCTGGCAGACCCTTTCTTTAAGGTTTAAATGAATTTAAAAAGGAGGTGATCCAGCCGCAGGTTCCCCTACGGCTACCTTGTGACGACTTAACCCTTCTCACTGAGCTTAAGATCGGATCAATCATAAGAACTAATCCTCACTTAAACCCTGCTCGAGTGGTTTGACGGGCGGTGTGTGCAAGGAGCAGGGA
>WJJK01000351.1 GCA_014729705.1 Candidatus Altarchaeales archaeon
ACTCAGTATACGGCCTAAAAGCAGGTAAAGCCTGCGGAATGAAAACAGTCGCAGTATCAACAGGCACCCACACAAAATCCGAACTAAAAAAAATGCAGCCCGACTTGCTGCTTGAATCCCTCACGGAGACTTCAGCCAGCCAAATACTGAGTCTATAAAAACCCCATCCACTTAACCATGAAATCAAAGAACCTGAGGGTGAAAGAGTATTTAAGGATTTTAGCTGTGAAAACAACCAACGTGAACCTCCTCAAATCCATCCGCCACACACCCGCTAAAACCGTTAAAGGATCCACAGGCAGGGGGAGGGGCAATATCAATAAAACAAAAAGGCCGATGTAGCCGTGTTTCTCCACAAACCTCTTGGACTTTTTAAGCTCCTGCCTGAGGTTTTTTCGATAAGCGATTTTAATGCCCATAAACCCCACTCCATAATTGATTAAAGTCCCAATCACCGACCCGATTGAGGCTGTTAAAATAATCTCCAGTAAACCGATTCTAGCTGAGGCCACGAGAGGTAGGAAAACCTCAACCGGAAACGGCAAAAAGATTGTGGAACCGGCAATCGATGCGAAAAGAAGCCCCAGGAGACCGTAACGCTGTATCAAAAGAAAAAACTCGGCTAAAGCAATCATCTTAAGAGACTATTGATTTAATTTAACCTAATAAATAAAGACGATGCCCTACGTGCACCTAAAAAAAATCAACAAAAACCTTTTAGACCCCCTACTCGCCCCCGCAATGCGGTATCTGTATCTTCTGGGGCTGCGGCCCCTGCACCTGACATTACTGGGTTTAGTCTCAGGAGTTCTGGGCGTCGCACTACTATACGCTAAACCCCTGCATTCCCTGCCCCTCCTACTTTTTTATCTAGTATGCGATACACTCGACGGGGTGATGGCAAGAAGCACTCAAACCCAAACCCCCCTCGGACAATACTTAGACTACAACGTAGACCGGCTAATAGCCGTCTTATTCCTCCTGAACTATTACCATCACACACGGGAGCTTCTCTTGCCTGCCACAGGGTTGCTGGTTTTAGGCATTATATGGTTGAAGGAGTAGATACTAACCCCTCAAAGCGTAGTACATCCTCTGAAGCGCGGTCACATTGGTTAAAAAACTTAACACAATCAAAACGTAGACCAGGTAGAGGGGGTTGAAAGCTGCAGCCAACACCCCGATAAACAAAAGGATAAGGCGTTCAGCGCGCTCAAGCAAACCCCCTTTAAGCTCTTTTTCAACGATTTTTTTCTCCGACGCCGCAGCCTTAGCATACGTGGTCATAAAGGATCCGAATAAAGTCAGCATAATCCACGCAGTGCTGGGCAGCACAAAAGCCGGTAACTCGATTAATATGAATCCGAAGAGAACCAGGAACTCCACGTACCGATCCATTATGGTGTCGAAGTAGGCGCCTCTCTTGGTTTCCTTGCCGGTTACCTTAGCGACTGCCCCATCCACCAAATCAATGAAGAAGGAGGCTAAAAAAAACACGGAAGCCAAAATGAAATCCCCGTCAACCAGAAAATAAAAGCCCGCCAAAGCAGGTATTGCCGCCGAGAAAGTCCATTGGTTGGGGGTTAAACCTATCCTCGAAAAAATGATACCCGTTTTCACCGAAATCTTTTGCAGTTTATCCCTGTTCCTGTAAAACATTTACCTCTCCCGCCTGCCTGCGATATATTCTTCGATCATGGTTTTCGCCACACTATCCGGATACTGGGTGGGCGGGTGCTTCATGGTGTAAGCCGACATGGATGTCAGGGGGCCTGAAACCTTTCTATCCAGCGCTAGTTTGATGGCTCGTATAGCGTCGATCACGCATCCTGCGGAGTTAGGCGAATCCTCCACCGAAAGCCTTAACTCAAGTTCAATCGGCACGTCACCGAATTTACGGCCCTCCATCCGTATGAAACAGACTTTATTGTCTTTCTGCCAGGGCACGTAGTCGCTTGGCCCAATGTGTATGTTCTCCGGCTTCATCGGAGCAGGCAACTGGGATTGCACGGACTCGGTTTTACTTATTTTTTTGCTCTTCAACCTCGATCGCTCAAGCATGTTGAGGAAATCGGTGTTGCCGCCGGTGTTAAGCTGGTAGGTGCGGTCGATCTCAACACCCCTCTCCGAGAATAGGTTGGTTAAGACTCGGTGGGTGATCGTAGCCCCCAGCATGCTTTTAATGTCATCACCTATTATGGGTATGCCTTTCTCCTTGAATTTCCCAGCCCAAAGAGGGTCTGAGGCAATGAAAACAGGCATACAGTTGATGAAGGCTACCCCAGCATCCAAACAGGCTTGGGCGAAGTAGCGTGTAGCCTCTTCGCTTCCCACCGGCATGTAGTTTACGAGGACGTCGGCCTCTGACTCTTCAAGCTCTTTTTTTATGTCCACTGGCGTCTCATCCGCGGGCCGGAAACTGTGTTTTTCAGGGTACTCCTCCATGTGTTTGGCTATCCCGTCCATCACCGGCGCCATCTTAACTTCAACCGAGGTTGGCTGAATATTTTCACAGAATCTTTTGGTGCAGTTGGGTTCGGCGAATATTGCTTCACCCACATCTTTACCTACCTTGCGTTTATCCACGTCAAAGGCAGCCACCACCTTTATGTCCGATATCCGGTATCCTGCGAATACGTTGTGCATCAACCCTGGGACGAGGTTGTCGTTGGAATCAATATCTTTATAGTAATTCAGCCCCTGTATGAGGGAGCTTGCGCAGTTTCCCACCCCCGCGATAGCTAACCTGATTTTTTTCAAAACAAAACACCTATGTTTGGTGAATAAATTAAGGGATTTGATAATATAAGGTAAATATAAGGTAAAAATATTTTCCCCCGTATTTTAGCGTGTTTTACTTAATTTTTTTTTGTGAAGATGGGTTCAGTTGAATTAAAGGCGCATAAAGCCTATGGAGCCTCGCTTAAACTTGCTAAGACACCGACTGAAGCCAAGGATGAGGCAATCAAAAAAATAGCTGAGAAGATCCGGGAAAACAAACAAAAGATAGTTGAAGCCAATCAAAGGGATGTCGCCCAGGCGGAGGGGGAACTGTCCCCCGCTCTTTTAGCCAGGCTAAAGCTTGATTCAGGGAAAATCGACTCAATCGTTGAAAGCATCGAGAGTGTCGGCCGGTTAAGCGACCCCGCAGGCGAGACGTTGTCTGCCACTGAACTTGATTCAAACCTGATTCTCTACAAGGTTTCGGTGCCCATCGGGGTGATTGGCGCGGTATTTGAAAGCCGCCCCAACGTGGTGTGCGAGATCAGCAGTTTATGCCTTAAATCCGGAAACAGCGTCCTGCTTAAAGGGGGGAGTGAGGCGGCGAACTCAAATAAGATACTTTACGAGTTAATCCGCGACGCCTCCGTTGAGGCGGGGGCTCCCGATGGTTGGATTCAGCTTCTTGAAAGCAGGCAGGAAGTAAAGGACATGTTGTCGTGTGATAAATACATAAGCCTTCTGGTTCCACGTGGCAGCAACGAATTTGTGAAATACATCAAGGAAAATACCAGGATACCTGTTTTAGGCCACGCCTCAGGCATATGCCACGTCTACGTGCATGATAAGGCTGATTTAAGCATGGCGTCGGAGATAGTATACGACGCTAAATGTCAGTATCCTGCGGTATGCAACGCACTTGAAACCTTGCTTGTAGATGGAAGGAATGCATCCGATTTCCTGCCTTCAATGGCTGGCCGTCTTTTTGAGGCTAACGTGGTTTTGAGGGGGGATGAGGTCGCGGCCTCCCTGGTTGAGGGGTTGGAGGTTGCAT
>WJJK01000352.1 GCA_014729705.1 Candidatus Altarchaeales archaeon
CGACAGTCTGCCCCATGTCACGGATTGCGAAGCGCCCCAGTTGCGGGAACTCCTTCGCCTTCTCTATCACAAGGGGTCTTGTGGGTTTAATCTTCACAACAGCGACGTCGCCGGTTTTAAGGAAATCCGGGTTCTCCTCCTTCACCGCGCCGGTTTTCGGGTCGATTTTCTTCTGCAATTCAATAAATTGGCAGGCGATTTGGGCGGTGTGGACGTGGAACACCGGAGTATAACCTACGGTAACCGCGCTGGGATGCTGTAGTACCACGATCTGGGCTGTGAAATCCTCCACAACAGTAGGGGGGCTGTCAACAGGACCCAAGACCTCGCCTCTGCGGGTGTCGTTTTTGCCGACGCCACGGATGTTGAATCCAACGTTGTCGCCGGGCTCCGCCTTAGGCATCTCCTCGTGGTGCATCTCCACCGTCTTGATTTCGCCTTCAGCTCCTCCTGGCATGAAAACAACCTTCATACCGGGTTTAAGGACTCCAGTCTCCACACGACCCACTGGGACAGTGCCGACTCCGGTGATGGAGTAGACGTCCTGTATAGGCAGTCTCAGGGGTTTGTCGACTGGCTTCTCAGGAGCCTCAAGGGTGTCTAGCTCATGTAGTAGGGTGTTGCCTTGATACCAGGGAGTGTTCTGGCTTTTCTCCTTCAGGTTATCCCCCATGTAAGCGGAGGTGGGTATTAAGGGAACTTCATCCAGTTTATATCCAATGGATTTAAGGAGGTTCTCCACCTGGGTTTTAGTCTCCTTGTATTTAGCCTCATCGTATTTGATTGCATCCAGTTTGTTTAATGCAACCATCAGTTTCTTAATCCCTAAAGTCTTAGCAAGGAATGCGTGCTCCTTAGTTTGGGGTTGAACCCCATCCTGCACATCGACGACTAGTATTGCGGCGTCAGCCTGGCTTGTGCCTGTGATCATGTTCTTCACGAAGTCGCGGTGGCCGGGGGCGTCGATGATGGTGAAAAAGTTTTTCTGGGTTGAAAACTTCCTGTGCGCGATATCGATTGTGACTCCGCGTTCACGCTCCTCCTTGAGGGCGTCCATAACCCATGCAAACTCAAACGTCCCTTTACCTGCTTTCTCCGCCTCCTCTTTAAGCTTCTTCATAGCCTGCTCAGGCACTTCACCAAGCTCATAGAGGAGTCTGCCGACTAAAGTCGATTTCCCGTGGTCTACGTGTCCTATGAAGACCAAGTTAATGTGTGGTTTGTCAGCCATTTTATCCTCTCTTTATATTATGGTATTCAAGTCTTCTAATATTCGAATAGTATTATATAAATACCCATTAATCACCCGCTTACGTAGTCTTTAGAGGAAGGCAAATCCTTCTTCAAACCCTTCCTCTGCCTTATCTGGGCGATAATCTGTTGCTGAAGCTCGCGCGGCAGCTTATCGAAGCCCGAGTTCTCGGTGCTCCAAAGCGCGTGACCCTCGCTTGCGGATCTGATGTCGCCTGCGAATCCGAAGGATTCGGCGATTGGGATCCGGGATTCAATAGTCATAAGCTCATCCTTCTGAGTCATATCCCCCACAATACCCCTGCGTCTCTGAAGCTCGCGGGTGACTGACCCCATGTGTTCCTGGGGCACATCCACCCACACATTCTGCATGGGCTCAAGGATCAGGGGTTTAGACTCAAGGAGACAAGCGTATAGGGGGTTCCTAACCGCAGGATAAACTTGAGCCGGCCCCCGGTGAATCGCGTCCTCGTGTAGTTTCACGTCAGACAAAACCACTTTAACACCCATCATAGGTTCCTTAGCAAGCGGTCCGTTATCCATAACCTCCTCGAAGGCGTCAAGCATCAACTCCATAACCTCATCTAGATGCTGAACACCTTTAGTCATGTCCACCATCATGTTCCCGTGGTAGACGTCGATAACCCTCCTTGCCTGCTCCTTCTCCATCCCCAGTTCAGCAAGCTCCTGCCACATATGTTTACTCCGGCTTTTAAGCCTGCCTTCGGGGATGTCTCCTTCAACAATCCCTTTATGAACCTCCTTCTCAAGGGGTTCAACGCTGATATAGAATTTATTGTGTTTATTAGGTGATTTGCCTTCAACCGGTCCGTGGGATCCGCCGATGCTCTCCCTATATACTACAATTGGGGGGCTGGTTTCGATTTCAAGGCCGTCCTCCCGAATACGGTTGGTTATAACTTCAAGGTGAAGCTCCCCCATACCGGATAAAAGGTGCTCCCCCGTCTCCTCGTCGATCTGGGCTTTCAATGTGGGGTCTTCTTTAGCGACTTGCCTTAGCACCTCTATTACGCGGGGCAAATCATTCATGTGTTTAGCCTCAACAGCTATTGTGACCACAGGCTCTGAAGTGTGTTTAATCGCCTCAAAAGGCGTTGTCTCCTTAAGGGCTACAGTCTCGCCCGCGTAAGCGTTCTTCAAGCCAGTCACGCCAACGATGTTTCCGGCAGTCACCTCATGGGAGTTAATCCTCGTAGCGCCCATGTAGACGCCGACCTGCTGCACACGTTCCCTGGTTTTAGCGCCAACGAGATAAACCTCGTTACCCTCCCTCAGGGTTCCCGAAAACATCCGGCCTGTTGCGACCTCTCCTTCCCGCTTATCGAATGTGGTTATTTTAGTGACCATCATCATCACCTCACCCTCAGGGTCGCATTCAATCATCTGCTTGCCTAACTCGCTTTCTAAATCGCCCTTCCAGATCTGAGGAATACGCATCTTCTGGGATTCAAGGGGGTTAGGCAGGCTCCTAATTGCAATGTTTAAAAGTATCTCGTGGGCGGGGGCTTGATCCGCCAGCTTCTTCTGGTTATCGGAGCTGCAGGCGTCAATAATGTCTTTAAATGTTATGCCCGACTTCTTCATGAAGGGGACGTTAATCGCCCAATTATGGTATCCGGAACCGAATGCTACAGAACCCATCTCAACACTCACCGTCCAGTCTTTGCCTTCCGGCTGCTTCATCTTAATGAGTTTATTCACGTCCTTTATGATGCTCATAAACCTGTCCTGAAGCTCGGTGTCGGTTAATTTAAGCTCGTTGATAAGTCGATCCACCTTGTTAATGAATAACGTGGGTTTCACGCGCTCCTTAAGCGCCTGATTGATTACGGTCTTAGTCTGGGGCATCACACCCTCAACGGCGCAGACTACGACGATCACGCCGTCCACCGCACGCATCGCACGGGTGACGTCGCCTCCGAAATCCACGTGACCGGGGGTGTCGATCATGTTAATCAAGTACTCATCGCCTTCGAATTCATGGACCATCGATACGTTGGCTGCGTCGATTGTTATGCCTCGAGCCTGCTCATCCTCATGGAAATCCAGTGCAAGCTGCTTGCCTGCCCGGTCTTTGCTGATCATGCCCGCCTGATAAAGAAGGTTATCCGACAAAGTAGTTTTACCGTGGTCAATGTGGGCCACAACCCCCATATTCCTTATTCTCTTTGGTTTCCGAGTCAAATCCTTGATTTTCTTCATTAATTGCTCTTCACGACCCATATTAATCAACCGAATTTATCTTGAAGATTTAGCTATACGCTCAGTCTCCTCCTTACGCTGTATAGCGTAGGAGTTAGTATCCGACTTGGAGGCCCAAATAATTTCATCCGCCAAAGCCTGCTCAACCGGTTTGCTGTTTTTAAAGCTATTGTGGAAGGCGCCCTGAGCTATGTATTTCAAGCCGAAGTCCACCCGCCTCTGGGTTGAACTATCCACCGCCTGGTGATAGCGGATGCCGCCGTAGATGATGGTGGTAGTCTCCTCCTGAGGGCCGGTGTTGGCTATAGCGTCAACGAAAACCTGCACCGGATTCTTTTTAGTGCGCTCGGCAATAATGTCGAACGCGGAGTCAACAATGTTTAAGGCCTTCTGTTTCTTCCCAGTATTGCCTCGTCCACGTATGAATTTACCTGCAATCTTTTTCCGGCCCTGCCCGCTTTTCATCATCTTATTCACAAGACGCTCGACTATGTTCATCTTGGATTTGATGAACTGCTGACCCGACACCCTCCCGCTTGAATGGGGAACGAAAGTAGGCTTAAGCGCCACGTACCTCTCAAGGCCTTTGCTCGGAATCTTAACCTCCGAAGTATCCCATTTACCGAATAACTTGATTTCGTTCATTTTAACTGAGTTTCCTAAAACCAATGCTTTCTGCGACTTCCCTGAAACACCTTCTGCAGATGTTTAAACCGTATTTATGGATCAACGC
>WJJK01000353.1 GCA_014729705.1 Candidatus Altarchaeales archaeon
CGTATTGTCCTATGACTATAAACACTTTATAGCCAACTCACATTACACAAAAAACAACCTAATCAACGCGGGCATTGATTCAAAGCGTATTTCAGTAATCCACAACGGCGTTGACTTGGAGGGTTTGAAACAAGTTTCATCGCCTAAAAAAGAAAAGCCGACTATCACGACGGTATCCCGGTTGGTTGAATACAAAAACATCGGCGACGTCCTGGATGCCGCGAAAATACTGATAAAAAAACACCCTGATCTAAGGGTTGAAGTTGTGGGTTCCGGAGCCGAGGAAAAGAATTTGAAGAAGAAAACCCGCAAACTAGGATTAAAAGACAAAGTCGTTTTCCACGGTTACGTGGAAAGCCATCTTGATGTGATGCGGATAGTTAAATCCTCCCACGCCTTCGTATTGCCTTCGACGGTAGAGGGATTTGGCATAACAACCATAGAGGCGATCGCCCTTAAAGTCCCCTACGCCGCCTCAGACATCCCCCCAATAAGGGAGGCGACAGGTGCAGGCAGAGGCGGGCTACTATATCCCCCCCGGGATGTGGGGGGGTTAGCCTCTTGCTTAGACCGCATACTCTCCGGAAAAATAAAACCTGATCCGGGTTTTGCAGAGGAAAACTATGGTTGGGACGGTCTTGCTAAAAAGACGGAGGAAACCTACAGAAACCTCCTACACTAAAACAGCCTGCGAACCACGTATACTATGCTCCATGAGAACGCGGAGACCCCTGTGAAAACGATTCCTAGCCGCAAGAAATTGTTTGAATCCAGATTATCCCGGGAGAATAAAGTGTGTTCCGTGGTTTGTGCTATCAATCCGATGAAAAGAAAAAACACGCCCACACACAACATGATAAAGGGGATGGCGTGCTCTAAAAGCTTCATTTTAAAGTATTTTCTCTCCCTTAAGGATTTTGATTCCCTTATTTGTTATCATATAGGGCACCATCTCCCTCAAATGGTTGCTGTGCCTAAGTTTAATGATTTCAAGGGCGTTTCTCCTAAGCTGCCCCTTCCGGATAGTGTATAACAGTATTACTCCGTCAACCAAGTATTCTACGATACCCTCCTGCTGATGAGTATGTGGGTCCTGCTGGGATTCACTTATTAATATGTTTGAGGATTCATGCTGGTTGAGGGCTTCAATCAAAGTCTGCACGCATATACGGTATTCCTCTTGCCTTGAAATAGCGGCCTTCAAAGCTGAAACCGAATCCAAGGCTATCCTATCTGGGGTGAACGGGATTTTATAGTCCTTGTTATCTATTAGGGGTACCCAACATTGAACCCTTTTTTTAATGTCTTTCACCCCCGTCTCCCTGAGGTTGTATTCCCTTAAGACATTGGCAACGTCAACAGCCAATTTAAAGGGGTCTATTTTAGCCATGAAAAACTTATCTTCAGCCTCCTGTTTCTCAACATCCCATCCGAAGTTAGACGCCCGCTGCCTTATTTTTTCAGGATCCTCTGAACAAGTGAGAAAAACACTCTTCTCCCCCTGCAATGAAGCCTTATATAAAGACTCTAGAGTCAACAGGGTTTTCCCTGTTCCACAACCACCTGAAACAAGTACAGTGCTACCCCTCTCCAAACCTCCCGCATCGATCATATCATCTAGGACGGAGACTCTTGTTGGAAGAATATTCTTTGAATAAGCCAAACTATTACCTCACCTAACTACTTGGTTTTTTTGGATATAAATAAACTCATTCAATCACTATTCTTATCTAGCATGAAAAATTTTTTCATCATCTTAACCCTCTGTTTCCTGGTTTTAGGTTCCCAAGCCAAGGAAAGCGCGGACCTTATTTGGAGTCGGGAGTATCGGAAACCGTCAACGGGATTCAGCATAACTCCTGAGATAATTTTTTTGGGCTTGCCTGACCGTGTTGTTGGCGTGGATTATTTGGGGATTCAAAGATGGAGTTACCTAACCAAAGCCGAGGTGCAGGTTTTAGGGGGTGGGGGTGAAAGCGTGTTCGCATACCTTGCCGATGGCTCAGTAATCCAGCTGTCAACTGAGGGTGAAGTACTTAATTTATTTAATGTTCCCTCCGCAATTAATTTCCCTCAATCCCTTGCAGAATCGGGTAGGGGATATTTTTTCGGAACCCAGAACGGTGCAGCCTATTTCTATGGCCTAACCGGGTCGCGTCGTTTAAGCTATCAGACGGACGGCTACATAATACTCACACAAATCCATGAAGACGGCTTCAGGCTGGTTTCGGATAAAAGAATATACTCATTCAACCAGTCCCTTGATTTAATATCTAAATCACCTGACCACGACTTCATAAGGATTGCCGCCGCATCAGAAGACGTCGTAGTCTGCGCTACTAACAACAGAAAAATACTATTATACGACAACGAACTCACACTACGTTGGAGTATGGATACGGAGTCAGTTGTCGGGGTTTTAAACCTGAAAAACCAAAGCATCCTGGCGGGAACCCAAGGCGGTAAAGTATACCGCCTACACATTAACGGGTCTGTCTTGGATGAATTCAGTCTCCCCTCCCCTGTGGTTTCAGCTGACTTAAACGAAAACTTTATTGTATCAGGGACATTGGATAACCAACTTTTTATACACACAAAAGAAGGTGATTTAATGAAAAAAATAAGTCTGAATTCAACCCCCCACCACATTTCTATGGGATCAGACAATGTGATAGTGGTAACCGATGAGGGACAGATAAGCTACTTCAAAATACCCTCCTACAACCTCCATCCAGTATTATTTGTTTTCGTCGCCTTATTTTCCATGGCATTAGTTTTTTTTGTCTTAATACGTAATTGGTGAACTGAACCATGGAGTTAGGAGTAGTAGGGAAACCGAATGTAGGCAAATCAACGTTTTATAGGGCAGCTACTTTAGCGCAAGCCGAAGTCGCGTCCTTCCCTTTCACAACCATAAAACCCAACCTAGGCGTAGGCTACGTCTCCTCCCCCTGTCCCTGCGCGAAATTCGATCTGAAATGCAGTCCCCGAAACAGTTTATGCCGGCGGGGGCTTAGATTTACTCCCGTCAAAATAGTTGATGTGGCAGGCATTGTTCCAGGCGCCCACAGAGGCAGGGGGTTGGGAAACCAGTTTCTCGACGATCTCAGACAAGCCCACGTGTTGATCCACGTTATAGATGTTTCAGGCAAAACAGATGAAAACGGGGAGCCCACAAAAAACCACGACCCCCTAAGGGACGCGTCGTTCCTCTCCGAGGAAATAGACCTATGGTTTGCGGCTATAATAAAAAGAAACCTTGATAAAATCAGAAATAAGGTAAGGCAGAAGACGGGGTCTTTAGCGGCTTTGCTCTCCGAGCAGCTTTCGGGTCTTGGAGTATCTGAGGATTCAGTTAAAGCCTCTCTTAAGAAGCTGGGGGTTGAGGGTGCCTGCGACTTAACCGATCAGCAGATACGCAAATTCGCCTCCCTCATCCGATCCGAAAACAAACCCATAATCGTTGCCGCAAACAAGATAGATTTAGATGAGGGGAACTTCAAACGCCTTAAACAAGACGTTGACGCAGTAGCGGTATGTGCGGAAGCCGAACTAGCTTTACGGGAGGCCAATCAAGCGAATTTAATCGAATACGTACCCGGCACATCCCACTTCAAGTTGTTGGATGGGTTGTCTGATAAACAAAAGGAGGCTCTTGATTTCGTGGAAAAAGAGGTCCTCGATAAACATCAGTCAACCGGAGTTCAGAAGATTCTGAATAAAGCTGTTTTCCAACTTCTAGGTTACGTGACAGTCTATCCAGTGGAAAACGAACATAAGCTGTGTGACTCCTCTGGTGCGGTGCTTCCGGATAGTTACCTTATGCCCCCCAACTCCACTGTCCTGGATCTAGCCTACAAAATCCATACCTCGATAGGCGAGAACTTTGGGGGGGCAATAGATGTTGCGTCAAAAAAGAAGGTCGGCAAAGACCACACACTCTCTGAAGGGGATGTCATCAAAATAATATCAGCTAAATAGATTCAAACCCCATCTAAATAGGATTTGAGTTTGTCTTTGGAATATCCAAGCAAGTCACTGTCTGTTGCATGCACTTCCAGGGTGATGGCTTCATTGTATCTGATTCTCTTCAAACAATCAACTACCGCCCTCCAATCTATGTATCCAGCCCCCAAAGGAAGGTGATCATCTGATACTCCCTTATTATCGTGTAAATGAACATGCCTCAGTTTTTTCCTGAATTTACGTATTAAATGCTTCACGTGTTTTGTGTCGTTAACCCCTAAATTAGCGTGCCCCACATCCAATGTGAAACCCAGGTCCGGGAAACTATTGATTACGTCAAATAAATCGTCTGTAGGCATTATCTTCTCATCCATGTTTTCAACACCCAACACTAACCCATAGTCTCCCGCCTTTTCAGAGAGAAAACCCAGGGAGTCTTTTAAGGACTCCACCTTCTTTTTATGGCTTCGCCCGAAACCCCGTATATCCGGGTGTATCGTCACATAATTCACTCCAAGCAACCGGCAGATTCTGAAAGCTTTCTCTATCTCCTGAAAATAAGCGTTTCTCACGGAATCATAGGGGTGGGTAGCCTCGAAAAACCAAGGTAGATGAGCTAAAACCCCAAATCCAAACCCCTCTATCAAATCCCTAACTATTTTTTGTTTCAACTCGATTTTTTCAGGCAAAGCCTTCGGATACTCTAAAGTCAACTCAAAAGCCTCAAACCCCAACTCCCCGAACAACTTAATCTGCTGCAAAAGATTCTCCCGGGGGTTGTTCATCGCGGAAATCCTCATAAAACACCTTCAAGCTCAAGCAGCTTCCTCTTCCACTGCCACCCCTGATTAAACCCCCCTAAACCCTTCTTCGACAAAACCCTATGGCAGGGGACTACTATTGGAAGCGGGTTGGCGTGCAACGCCGCCCCCACCGCCCGCAAAGCATTTGGGTTTCCCAGCTGACCTGCGATCTCTTGATAGGTTTTCCCCCCTCCATAACCTATTTC
>WJJK01000354.1 GCA_014729705.1 Candidatus Altarchaeales archaeon
CACCACAACCTCTTTTCTGCCGTCGCCTGTCACATCCACCACCTTAACCAAGTCTTTACCCGGCCTCATTAACCCCCCTGAAAGGTTTTTCTCCCATTCAACTTTTCCTTGGCTGCCTAGTTTCTGTATCGTCGTCCACAGCCTGTTTCTCCCTGATGCGACTAATACTTCCGCCTGCCCGTCTCCCCCTAAATCTTGTGCGTATACGGCAAACACCTTGAAGGGTGCGCGGTGCATCCACATTATTTTTTCCTGTTTGGTTACCGCGTCTTCGTAGGCGCACACTAGGCCTGAATCCGCACCGGATACTATGTTGGGTACGCCGTCGTCATCAAGGTCTGCTGAGGATACTGTGTTGCTTTGTGCGCATGTTTTCTCATCATCCCATAGTCTTGTGAGCAGTCTGCTGTCTAGGAGGTATATGAATTTCGAGGGTTGGTTTGAGGTGGGGGAGGGCCTCCCGTTCACCAGCAGGTCGGTGACGCCGTCTGAGTTTAAGTCCCCAAATTCTATTTCCAATACGCTGCCGCCGGTCATATACTTGTGTCTTGCCTCCCAATTTAGGGTGCAATCCGGGTAACTGTATTCGTATTCGGCTACCGTCCCCTGACCTCCTGTTCCAACGTATATCGTGGGTTTGCCGTCTGAGTCAACGTCTTCCAGGCGTAGTGTTTGAATCCAGTCTTCCACAACTAAGGTGTCGCAGACTGGGTCGAGTATCGCGTTTCCGGCTGTCGAGAAGTTAATAAGCAGAAGGGAGAGCATAAAAAGGGTTGTGATGCGGCATATGGGTTTCATAGGAATTTATTTACATTATCGTGGATTATAAATGTTTATTTAGGGGTTAGTCGGTAGAGCCGTAGTGTTTCAAAAAATATTTTGGATTCGAATAATTCCTCTATCCTGAAGCCTTGGGATTGGAAGTAGTTTTCAAGTTCCTGGAAGTGGTTCATGCTGGAGGCGAGTATTTGTACGCTGCCTTGGGGTTTCAAGTATTTTTTTGCTTGTGTCACTGTTTTTTTTATGGCTTCAACCCCATCCCCCCCACCGCTCCATGCGGCGGCAAGCGGGCCCACCTCGTCTACCGGGAGGTAGGGGGGGTTGAATAGGATGGTGTCGTATTTACCTGACACTTCGTTGAATAGGTCGCTTTCCCTGAATTGGGTGTTGTCTTTTCGGTTTAGGTTGGCGTTGTATCTTGCAAGCTCCACTGCGTGGGGGTTCACGTCAACCCCTAAAACATGGCTTGCTTTTGATGAGGCGGATAGGGCTTGGATTCCGCATCCTGTGCCTAAGTCAAGGACAGCGTTCCCCGCCCCCACTTTAATGTTTTTCGCCATAAAGAAGCTGTCTTCAGCCGGAGTGTATACGTCTTCCCGGGTTTCAATGATGAGGTCTTTGAAATAAATAGGCATTTTTCTTAAGGTAAAGGGTTATGCAGCATAAATACCTTGAGGGGAATCTGCGTCTTGACACAAGCATTGGCTTAGAGGATGCAAAACATCTTTTGTTGGGCGTGCCTTTCGACGGGTCTTCAAGTTTTCTGCCTGGATCCCGGTTTGCCCCCACACGGATTAGGGAGGCGTTCCTTGAATCCGAGCATGACCAGTATGGAGGGGATTTATGGGAGGTTCTCTGTGATGCGGGTAATGTGTCGGTTGCAGGTGGAGACGTTGAGGAAACACTAAGAAGGGTCAGGGAGGTGGTCTCGTATTTGAGGTCTGTGAATCCGGAGGCATTGCTCCACGTATTAGGCGGGGAGCACTTGATCTCCCTCCCCCTAGTCGAGGCCCTCAAAGACGAGGTTGATGCTGTGGTCTGCTTGGACGCGCACCTTGATCTGCGAGACAGGCTAAACGGTGTGAGGTTAAGTCACGCAACAGTTATGCGCAGGATACATGAGTTGGGTAAGAGGGTCTTTTATTTTTACCCCCGCACCTTCGCGGAGGAAGAAAAAAAGGCTTCAGAGCAATTAGAGGGTATTGAATCTTTTACTGATATTATTGTGGGAAATACTGAAATATCATCAGACAACATTTATCTGTCAATCGATTTCGACGTCCTGGATCCGAGAGTATTGCCTGCTGTGGGAAACCCCCATCCAGGAGGAATAACCTATGAAAAACTCATAGACACTATAGCCGCCCTAACTGAAGAAAAAAATGTTGTGGCAGTGGACTACACTGAATACAACCCACTAGCAGACCCCAACCCCGCGTGGGCCGCCACCTGCAGCCAAATACTGATAGACACCATAAGAGCCCAAGAAAAATAACGCCAAACAATGCGTTTAACCCGCAGAAACCGAGCAAAAAACAAACAAAAACTACGATATAATCTCCTATTTCGGGGGTTATCTTGCCTTTTTGGCAAGATAATTGTTGTTAAGTGGAATTGAGGTTTGTTTTTTATTTAATTTTGGTAGATGTTGTCGTGTGGTCGTAGGCTTCGAGTGTTATTGTTTTTGTTTTTTCCTTGATTGAGTAAGTCATCACAAAATGTTTGTCTACGTGGATTCTTTTCCAATTGTTTAATGGTCATAAAGTAGCTTAAAGATCGCCCCACGGTTTCCTATCTAATAGTTGGGCTTCTCTTGTCTGTTTTTCCTATATCCAACCGTAGACTGTGTGTTATTTTTTCCCTCTGTTTGGCGGTTTAGGCATCCTTTGCATAATCCGCCGACGGTCATGCAGTCCATGCAGATGATTTTCCCGCATAGTTTGCAGGGGTATTGGCCTAGTCTTTGCCCGCAGTGTTGGCATGGTACGGGTACGTCCATTTATTCTGCGCGTTTGAAACGCATCTGCTCGGCTTTCACGTTTACCGCGGGCAGCTGCATTGGGGGTGGTAGGTATAGTTTCTTCACTAAGTCGATGGATTCTATGATGCATTCGCGGATTATGCTTGTGCTTATCTCTTGGGCTGCTTCTTTTTTAATCTCTATTTCTTTTTTGTCTTCCTTGATTTCGTCTGCAAGTTTGTCGCTGTAGTACCATAGGCTGCCCTCCAGGATGATTTCTCCTACCTCGGGGCCGTATTTAATCTCATATTTATAGTTCACGAGGACGTAGTCGCCTATGCGTTTGTCGTAGTCCTTCTTCATCGACACGATGGTGGAGTTCGCGTTTACTTCGATGGTCTTGACGTTCTGGTCTCTTCGCTGTGCGGTTATCTTGTTTATCTTGAAATTCACGACAGTCATTTTATCACAGAATAATGATAGGCAGTCTGCTTATATATTTATACCACATTTATGTAGATCTCCTCGTATAAGGCTTCCTGCCTTATTTTAAGGCGTTTATCGGTGACAAGATGCAGAAGCGATAGGAACATGGATATGAGTTCCTCCCTGCTTTTAGCTATCTCGGATAAAACTACTTCGCTTCGCCCAGGCAACCGGGTTAACTGTTTTATTATGGCCTCGAATGTTTCCTCAACAAGCAGGACTATGTCTTTCTCGCCGCCTACGACGATGTCGTATACTTCGGGTCTTCCCCTTTCGGCGAGCTTGTTTTTTTTGACGCGTTTCTTCTCAAATAATACGCCGTTTATTGCGTCGATTAATTCCTCTGCGGTAACCCTGCGCTTCACCATGCGAGAGGGCTTCACTTCAAGGGGGTAGGGGTCTTGCTCCTGACCCACTAAAGCTTCCACGGGGTAGTCTGAGTCGAATACGAAAAGCAGTTGATCCCTTAGGTTGTATGTGTCTTCCGCCTTCTTTGGGGCTAGGATGTCTGCCTTCATCCTAAGGAGCACGGCCGAAACTATCAAGACGTTGCCGGGTATCTGGAAGTTCATATCGCGCATCTCCTCCACCTTTTGGGTGTAGCGGGTGGCTATCTCTATTAAATCCACGTCCCAGGGGTTCATGTCAACCAACACTTGGGTGAGTATGTCGCGCCAGGTAATGTCTTTGTTTTCAAATAGGTTTTCGTTTAACGCCATGTTTATGTGTCTGCATATAGTAAGCTGTCTTCAGCCGATAATAAGAACTCCACACCCCAGTACAAAAAATATGAATCTCCTAGTATATAAACGTTTTAACAGGTTTCCCCCCAGTTCTCGTATAGTAGTTTGAAGTCGTTTTCATCTACCTTTGAATCAATGTTTAGGTCCGCCCCCCGGCAGGTTCCCTGACCGCATGTTTCCCCGAAATACCGGGCAACCTGGTTTCTGTCAGCCTCATCCACCCGTGAATCCCCGTTTACATCACCCATACAACCGGGTTTCGCCGAGGCGTGGGCTCCGCTTAAGGTTTCCACTGGGTCTTGCTGGTTTGTTGTGAAAAATATTGTGAATGCAGTAAAGGATAGGAGAAATAGTGTGAGCAATAAAAGGGTTTGGTTTATTTTTTTGTTGTTTTTCTTTTTCCTAACCCCCAGCGTTAAATCGATTTTGTTTTTTGAACCCATATTATTACTAATAACCGCCTATATTATAAGATGAGCGAGGATTTCAGCGGCTGGTTTCACCGCATGCTTGAGGAGAATGAGGTGGCCGACAACCGCTACCCCATAAAGGGTATGCCGGTTTACCGGGGCTTTGGTATGCGGATCATAAAGGTTATGCAGCGTTACCTTGAGGATCTTCTTGAATGCGACGGCCATGAACCGGTTTACTTCCCTGTCTTGATTCCAGAGGAGGTTTTAGCGCGTGAGACAGAGCACATAGCCGGGTTTGAGGAGCAGGTTTTCTGGGTGACTCATGCGGGAGGAAATAAACTTGATAGGCGTTTGGCTTTGCGCCCCACCTCCGAGACCTGCATGTATGATCTTATGAGTCTTTGGGTTAGAAGCCACGCTGATTTGCCGATTAAGATCCATCAGAGTGTGGCGGTCTACCGATATGAGACCAAGCACACCCGTCCCTTAATCCGGGGCAGGGAGTTCCTCTGGAACGAGGGTCACACTGCGTTTGAGAGCAGGGAGGATGCGCTTGAAAACATCGAGGAGGTTAAAAAAATCTATTTAAAGCTCATATCGGATCTTCTCTGCGTGCCGGTGGACGTTAACCTTAGGCCTGAGTGGGATAAGTTCCCCGGCGCAGAGTATACCCTGGCCTTTGAAACGCTTTTGCCTGGCGGGCGAAGCCTTCAGGTTGCGACCATCCATAATTTGGGGCAGCATTTCAGCAAAGTATTCAACATAGAGTTTGAGGATGCATGCGGGGTTAAGAATCTTGTCTGGCAGACTAGTTATGGTCCGGGGTTCGGAAGGCTTCTTGCAGCGGTCATGGGGGTGCACAAAGACGATAAGGGTTTGAGGCTGCCGCCTGAGGTAGCTCCCACGCAGGTGGTGGTTGTCCCAATATTCTTCAAAGACAGTGATAAGGAAAAAATATGCTCAGCTGTCTCGGCAATCGAGCAGAGTCTTAGAAGCCAAAACATCCGGTTCAAAGTTGATTGGGGGGAGGATCGTCCGGGTTCGAAGTATTATAGGTGGGAGCAGCGGGGTGTGCCGCTGAGAATTGAGGTCGGCCCCAGGGATGTGGAGAAAAACCAGGCGTTAGCGGTGAGAAGGGATACTGGAGAGAAAACAGCGTTACCTTTGGATAACTTTGAGGTTGGGGATTTATTGGATGATATTCAAGATAATCTGAGGGTTCAGGCTAGGCAGTCTTTTGAATCGCGTTTTTTCGAGGCTGAATCCATAAAAGACCTTGATGAATACTTGGGGGAGGGTATTGTTTTCGCGGGTTGGTGCGGGCAGGATTCATGTGCTAAAATCTTTGAAACACGGGGCACCATATTGTCTTTGGATAAGGATAATAGGAGGGGGTGTCTTGTCTGCGGCACCGACGGCATGGTAATCAAGGTCGCGAAGACTTATTAACCCTTCTTGCGTATAACTTGAATTAATTATGCCTTCCTTGAAACGCAAGAAATCCGAGGGCCCTATGAGGGGTGCCGGCCTCATCCAGTATTTTGACGTGGATGAGGGGGGGTTTAAGATAGATCCGAAAGCGGTTATTGGGGTTGTTGTGGCGTTTATTATTCTGGAGCTTTTATCGCATATCGTGATCTAGTTTTTTTTAGGTGGCGGGCACCTACGGGTGGAGTCCATAAATGACGTGTGGGTTACTCCCGTCGCGTCTCTCGCTCCCGCAAAATCCACCAGCACCCATGTATTTTAGTTAGGGCTGCTCCCGTCAGGGCCTGACCCGGTTCCTAGAATAATGAGCCAAGTGGGGCAGGAGGTCGGCAAGACGTGATGGGCCCCCACATCATGTTATGAGCCCGCCCCGTAGGTATTCAACTCCCCCGTGAGGGCGATTTGGGGTTATAGGCTACGCCCAACAGCCCAGTCTAGCCCGCCAAATATATGATAGACAGCCGTCATATAAAAACACAATTTATTCTCAGGGGCATTCTACTTTATAGTCCCAGTTTTCCCGGGCCCGGGATTTGAACTGCCCCGCCTCACACTCCACATTCCATTTAAGCTCCCACGGACAAGGCAGGTTAAGGACAGTGAAGTTGTTGAACTCGTTCAGAACCGGTTTAGGCGGCTCACCTTCTCCACCCCAACTCCGATCAACTGAGATGAAACTAATATCCTGGAGATTCAAGGGATTATCCTCTAAATCAAAAACCAGCAATTCACAGTCGGTGACATCCTCGGTGCCGGTGACATTGAATATGAAGTCGTCGGTAGTCTGTCCATACTGGCATTGAACCTCACATGATAGGGGGTTGGGGGAACCGTCTAAGCCGTTGGAATCTTCAACCACACACTGATCACCTAAAACATAGGGTTCGCGCAGATCCAGGCAATCTAAGTGTAAATCATGATCCTGTATTATGTTTCCCGACCCAGGCCAAGGCGGACACAATAAACTAACATTATGCTCCACGTCCGTGCAATCGCTGTCATAGTCGGCCGCGCAATAGACTAAATCAAAAACCTCATCCC
>WJJK01000355.1 GCA_014729705.1 Candidatus Altarchaeales archaeon
AAAAAGAAGCCTTGAAACCCCGCGTCGGCGGCGAAAAAATCGAGACCGCAATCGACCGATTCTATAATCTGCTGAAAAAAAAGAAGCAGTTAAAGATAACCGAACAACTGGCAAGAGAGCTTAAGGTAACCAAAACCAAGCTGGAAGGCTGGGCGATGGTGCTTGAGGAGCACGAGCTTCTTGAACTACACTACCCCACCATCGGGGAGCCGATAGTGAACATAAAAAAAGAGGATAAAAAAGACAAAACATAAGATGGGGGAGCAAAAACAAGACAAACCCGGAGAGAGGATACTCGAAGAATACACGATAGAAACCGAGCAAACAAAAAACAAGATAAGTGTAGTTGAGAAAAACTTCGTCCAGGAATACCACCTCCTCCTGCCGGAACTGGATATCGCGACCCTCGCCCTGCTGGACGACATAAAAGACCGCCTCATATCCGGGATGGAGATGCGGGCAAGCGAGATACTCGACCCCGAAGTGCTGCATAGACTCAAAAAAGAGTTCATAAAACAAACAAGCCTCATGATAGAGGAGGAGTTACCGGGGTTGAAGGAGGAATACAAGAAACAATTCAGCCAGGACCTCATCCACGCACTCATGGGGATGGAGGACGTGGAGTACCTGCTGGTAGACGACCAGATAGAGGAGATAGTCATAAACAGCGCGAAAGAACCGGTTAGAATCTACCACAAAAAACACGGGTGGCTTGCCACAAACATCCAGCCCGCCTCGGAAGACAAAATAAAAAACTACGCAAACAGCATAGCAAGGCGAATAGGGCGGGAGATAACCACACTAAACCCCCTGTTAGACGCCCACTTGCTCACAAAAGACAGGGCAAACGCCATACTCGCTCCCATCTCCACTAAGGGAAACACAATAACCATCAGGAAATTCGCAAGAGACCCATGGACGTGCACCGACTTCATAAACAATAAAACAGCCTCCGCCCAAGTGCTAGCACTGCTTTGGCTTATGATACAATACGAGATGAACATAATCATTTCAGGGGGAACCGGGTCGGGTAAAACAAGCTTCCTAAACATCCTGATGCCCTTCATACCCCCCAACCACAGGATCATATCAATCGAGGACACACGGGAGCTTCAGCTTCCGGAGTTCCTCTATTGGTGTCCCCTCACAACCCGTGAACCCAACCCGGAAGGCAAGGGGGAGGTGTCGATGCTTGATCTGGTTGTGAACGCCTTGAGGATGAGGCCGGACCGCATAGTTATGGGTGAAATCAGGAAAAAACGCGAGGCCGAAGTATTATTCGAGGCGATGCACACAGGCCACTCGGTTTACGGCACAATACACGCAGACACCTGCGAGCAGACGATCACAAGAATAACGAACGCCCCCATAAGCGTGCCCCACAGCATGCTTGAGGCAGTGCACCTAAACATCGTGATGTTCAGAGACCGGAGACGGGGCATACGAAGGATAGTTGAGGTGGGGGAGTTCACAATGGATGAGGAGAAAGCCCGGGAAGGCATAATCCGCTACGCCCCCCACATAGTCTATGAATGGGATGCGCGGGAAGACGAGATAAAGCCGAAGATGGAGCCGATGCGCCTTTTCAGGGAACTATACCGTCACACAGGCTTAAACAAAGAAGAGATAATACAGGATATTGAAACCAAAAAAGACATCCTGCTATACATGGTGGACCATAAGATAAGAAGCATAAAAGATGTGGGGAGGGTTATGAACCGATACTACGTCGATCAGGAAACAGTCTTGGAGGTAGTTCGGGAAAACAAGGATCCGAAGATGATCCTGGGGGAACCTGAAAAAAAAGAGGCAGAGAAAAAAGTGGGAGAGGAAGGGAAAAAATAGTCTCTAGCTTGCTTCTATTATTATATTTAAAAAAGCAAATACCTCAAGTAACATAATGCCTTCTAATGAAATCCCGTTTTTCAGGTCCGCGAAAATAAGAAGTCTATCTAAGGTTTTCATAGGAGTCGGCGACATACTAAACCATATCCTGCCCCACACCGACGCCTTAGTCGATCAATCGGGTGTGAGGGAGAGATACGGTGTCTCAGGGAGGGAATACCTTGCAGTGGTGTTCACGGTATCGCTTATCATGTTATTAGGTGTTGGAGGCGGGTTAACCCTCATGCTTTTAGCGGGGGGAGCAGATCAACCCTTCCTTGGGTTGGGTATAGGAGTGTTTCTCGCTGCGGCCATGTTTTTCTATATGATGATGTATCCAAGGAGCATCGTAAATAAGAGAGTGAAATACATTGAGCGGAACCTGCTTTACGCCCTAAGAAGCATACTCGTTCAGATAAGGTCAGGGGTCCCCGTATTCAATGCGATGGCGTCCATAGCCTTAGGGCAATACGGCCCATTATCCGATCAGTTTCAGGATGTAATAGAGAAGGTGAACGCGGGAGAGCCTATGGTCGGGGTGCTTGAACAGCTTGCCGTAAGAAACCCCTCCCCCTATTTCAGGAGGGCGCTTTGGCAGCTTGTAAACAGCCTGAAATCGGGAAGCGATGTGGGAGACAACCTGGAGGATGTCATAAGAAACCTGTCTAAGGAGCAGTTGGTTGAGATACGGGAGTACAAGTCAACCCTAAACCCCATAGCCATGATGTATATGATGGTAGCGGTTATCGTGCCCTCCCTTGGGATAACGCTTTTAATTATTTTATCCAGTTTCCCTGGGATGGGTAGTTTCGCAGACGAAAAAATTTTTTGGGCGCTACTGGTTTTCACAATATTTATGCAGTTCATGTTTTTGGGCATAATAAAGTCCAAAAGACCTAATTTGATTGGAGGCTAAAGATGAGCGTATTCGCATTACTGTCAAAGGCATACCCAAGCAGGGTAAGGGATAAATTCAAGGACATGCTCAAATACTCCACATACAAGGTTATCCCGGAGGAGTTTATGGGGGAGGTCCTCACAGGATCTAGTGTGGGGGCAGTCATATTAACCCTTGCCTTAACGTATTTCGACATTGTCTTAATGCATGTTTTAGTGACTTTTATTGCGTGTTTCATCGTCTTGCAGGCTGCCGTCGTTGTGTGGCTTTCACTGAATATCAGCAAAAAAGCGAATATAGTTGATGAAAGTCTTCCCGACGCCCTTCAGCTTATGTCTTCGAACATACGGGCTGGTTTGACGACTGACAAAGCATTGCTTATGGCTGCAAGACCCGAATTCGGTCCTTTGGAGGCGGAGATACGGCGGATCGGCAAGGAGACTATGGCAGGTAAAAGCCTGACTTCTGCGTTGAAGAAAACCACTGAACACATAAAAAGCCATGATCTTGAGCGGACCGTTGAGTTGATGATCTACAGCATTGACGCGGGCGGGCAGCTGGGAGACCTCCTTGACCAGACGGCAGACGACATAAGGGATCAGCAGATGCTGAGGAAAGAGGTTAAGGCAAGTGTATTGATGTATGTCATGTTTATTTTCATCGCAATAGCGATCGGGGCGCCTGCCCTGTTTGCTATGTCCAGTTTTTTAGTGGAACTTTTAACCCGGAATATGAATTTAATTGCAAGTGAGATGCCAAGCGACTTCTCAAGCGCGGGGGGCTCTGCAATGCCGATCTCCATCACGGAAATCAAGATAACCGCGGAATTCATCAGGAGGTATTCATTGGTGTCGTTAACCCTTTCCTCGTTTTTCGGGGCCATGGTAATGGGCTTGATTATGAGGGGGGAGGAGAAGGCGGGGTTTAAGTATTTCCCCCCGATGGTTGCGATAGCCATAATATTGTTTCTTGTCGCGGGTTTTCTGCTTCAAACTTTGCTTGGTGGCATGATGAGTATCTAGTGTGTCGTGAGCATGTCATGAATATCAAGCGACAAGTATTTAAAGAGTCATGACTATATCATAATAGTCATGAAAGACATGGTCGCAGATTATAACCAGGAATTCCAAGACCTAGTAGGTGACCTAAGCCAAACAGTCAACCAACTCGACCCCATGGCCGCAGGCGCCCTACTATACACAATAGCCCAGGAAAAGAAAAACACCAACCTAATAGTACGCGACCTAAACGCTAAATTCGACACAGTATTAACTAAAATAAACCAACTCGACCAAAAAATCGAGAAACTAGAACAAAACCCGTCAAACCCCAACATAACAGAAAGAGACGAGCAAGTGCTGGCTTACGTGAGGGAAAAAGGAAGCGTATGCGCAGAAACCATACAAGAGAAATTCCAATACAAGGGAAGAAACGCAGCAGCCTCTAGACTCTCAAACCTATACCAAAAGGGATTGCTTGAGAAAACACAGAAAGGCAGGAAAGTATACTACCAAACAAAGACAAACACTTAAATACATCACCCCAACCACCCCCCACCCCGGCCGAACCCCGGCCGGGGTGGCCCCCAAAATAAACCCATATTACATCCAGAAGGGAACCAAAAAAAAAAGCAGAGTCACATCACATAGATGATGTGGTAATTCAGCCAACCACCCCCAACCCCCCCACCTCCGGGTGGGGGGGCCGGAGGGGTAGACAAGCATACTTAAATCCCAGGAAACCCTTTTTCTCCTAAAACCATGAGGATCCTTATCACCGCAGGGCCAACCAGGGAATACCTAGACGACATACGTTTCATCTCAAACGAGAGCACAGGGCGCATGGGCTTCGCCTTAGCTGAAAAGGCAGTGCAGTTAGGACATCAAACAACAGTAGTCTACGGCCCCACACACGTAACCCCCCCACAAAACACGAAAAAGATTGAAGTAACCAGCACCCAACAGATGATCGAGGCTGTTTTAGAAGAACTCCTAGTAGGAAAATACGACCTAGTTATATCCTGCGCAGCATTATCCGACTACACACCCAAAAGAAGACAAAAAGGGAAAATACCCTCAGGCAAAAAACTGTGCGTTGAATTTAAGAAAACAAAGAAACTGCTTAAAGTAGTCCGAGAAAAACACCCACAAATCAAATTAATAGGATTCAAGGCCGAACACAACCTGACCCGCGAAAAACTGATTGAACGAGCCCAGGATATCAAAAGGGAATACCGACTTGAATTCGTAGTCGCAAACGATGTCTCCAAAAAAATCTTTGACTCAGAAAACACCTGCGCAACAATAGTCGGCGACGAAGTAAGAGAGTTGGGCCGCTTAAGTAAAAAAGACGCCTCCACCAAGATATTTGAAGTTATTGGGTCTTGGTGAAAGAATTATCCTTCAAAAGAAAGGATAAACCCAGAAAATCCTGCTTCCTGTAGGCTATGACAAGAAACACAAACCCCAAAACAAAATCAAGCAACGTCAAGGGGGAGGGTAGGATGAACGCCGTTAAACTAAATATTGTTGCCATCAAAAGAAGGTTGGCTGCGACAAAAGTAGTGCCGAACAGGTATTTCACAACAGACAAAACGCTTCGATGGGGGCTGTAGGGC
>WJJK01000356.1 GCA_014729705.1 Candidatus Altarchaeales archaeon
GGCGTCGACGATCAACTCGAAGTCATCCAGATTCTCTTTCACATCAGCCGAGGATTCCATTAAAATCACCTCATCCTTTATGGCTTCATAGTTTCTCTGACACAATTTAGAGCGCCCCCCAGAGAGACCGTAGACCTTTATTTGTTTGCCTTCATCAAGCAGATACCTGGCAGCGACATAACCGTCGCCCCCGTTGTTACCCCGGCCACAGAATATAATAATCCTCTGATAATCCCTGCATTCACGCGCTACAGCCTCCCCCGCATTCTCCATCAACTGCTCTAAACTCACACCCCACCACCCAGAGTTAACATCAACAATCCGAGAATCCATTAAATAAAATAGAGGGATTAGGTAAAGAAAAAGTTAGCTGTATCCTGTGGGTTTTTCTCGTCTTCTTTTGGTTTTCAGGTTTTTTTCGGTGGCTGCTGCGTCTAATTCTGATACTGAGGGTTGGATTTGTTGAAGGGCTTTTTCGAAGTGTTTACCCTCTACTTTCCGGGTTTTCTGATCCTCCCTGAGGGCTTCTAACGCCGCCTCCCGGCATACGGCTTCGATGTCTGCTCCGGTGTAGCCGCGTGTCTTATCAGCCAACTCCTTAAGTTGTACGTCCTCTGAGAGCGGCATTTCTTTGGTGTGGATCCTAAATATTTCGGCTCGCGCCTCATCGTCGGGTCTGGGCACCAACACCATCCTATCAAATCGGCCGGGGCGAAGCAGTGAGGGATCCAGCATGTCGGGGCGGTTGGTTGCTCCGATAATCATCACGTGCTCCAGGGTTTCAATGCCATCCAGCTCGGTTAGTATCTGGTTTACCACGGTCTCGGTGACGTGGCTTCCCGAGTGAACCCCCCTCCTAGGAGCCAATGCATCTATTTCATCGAAGAATATGAGCGTCGGGGCGGTCTGCCTGGCTTTCTTAAAGATTTCGCGAACCCCACGCTCCGACTCCCCCACCCATTTACTTAGGAGCTCAGGGCCCTTAACTGCGATAAAGTTAGCTTCAGACTCGTTGGCTGCAGCTTTCGCCAGAAGGGTTTTACCGCAACCCGGGGGACCGTATAAAAGCACTGCTTTCGGGGATTTAATGCCCATCTCAGAAAACATTTCAGGGTTCTTAAGAGGCCACTCAATAGCCTCCTGAAGCTCCTCCTTCACCTTCACCAAACCCCCTATCTGAGTCCACTTAATGTCTGGGACCTCCACTAATACTTCCCGCAGGGCGGAGGGTTCAACCATCCGCATAGCGTCGTCGAAATCCTCTTTGATTACTTTAAGGTTGGATAATACTTCGGTTGGAATCTCTTCTTTCTCTAAATCGATTTTAGGAAGAATCCTTTTTAAGGCGTGCATCGCCGCCTCCCGGGATACTGCCTCAAGATCTGCTCCCACGAAGCCGTGGGTTATGGCGGATATGTGGTCCAAGTCCACGTCATCCCCCAAAGGCATCCCCCTCGTATGAATCTGCAGAATCTCTTTCCGGCCTTGTCTGTCTGGAACCCCAATCTCTATTTCGCGGTCGAATCTCCCCGGCCGCCTTAATGCGGGGTCAAGGGCGTTGTGTCTGTTGGTTGCTGCAATCACCACAACGTTTCCGCGTGTAACCAATCCATCCATTAATGCAAGCAGTTGGGCTACGACGCGCCGCTCAACCTCGCCTTTAGTCTCCTCCCTTTTGGGTGCTATGGAGTCGATTTCGTCTATGAATATGATGCTTGGGGAATTCTTCTGAGCCTCCTCGAAAACGTCTCTGAGTTTACGCTCACTCTCCCCGTAGAATTTATCCATGATCTCAGGGCCCGCGATGGAGAGAAAATGCGCATTGGATTCACTTGCAACAGCTTTAGCAAGAAGGGTTTTACCGGTGCCCGGGGGACCATAAAGCAAGACGCCTTTAGGTGGTTTAATCCCTAGTTTCTCGAATAATTCGGGGTGTTTCATGGGAAGCTCCACCATCTCCCTGACCCTGGATATCTCCTCCCTCAAACCCCCTATGTCCTCATATCTTATGGCGGGGACGCTGGGTGCGACTGCGGTTGGAGCGTCTTTCGCCTCAACTTGGGTGGCGTCGCTTACCTGTATCACGCCTTTGGGTTTGGTTGAAGTCACCTGGAAATAGATTGGGGTGCCTAAAGTAACGATAGGGAATTGGTCGCCTTGAACCAGTACCCTGCCCATCAATATGTTTTGTTTCACGAAATCCGGGAAATCCTCCCTGAAGCTCAAAGTCTTCTCCACAGGCGAGATTGTTATGCGATCGGCGTGCTTGACTTTCACAGCCTTCTTTATCTTCACCTTATCCCCCAGCGAGGTTTGGCTGTTTTGCCTGATCAAACCGTCCATGCGGATGATGCCTTTACCTTCATCCTGCTGGTGGGCTTGCCAGACTTTTGCGGCAGTGGATTTTCGGCCAGTGATTTCAACGATATCCCCTGTCGTAACGTCAAGCTTCTGCATAGTCTCAGAGTCTATGCGTATTATGCCGCGTCCCACGTCGTTTTGCAGGCCCTCCGTCACCTTAAGCTCGATTTCGTCTTTACTTTTCATAGTTGGTTGGATAAAAACTTTATTTTGTGTTCCATAAACGCATTATGAATATAAAAAACAAAAGCACCGCTTCAATCCCAGTACCTGTTTTTCATGTACTCCCTCAGAACTACGGTAGCGTATGAGCCTTTACTTAGTTTAAAGCTTAACGTGATTTTCTGTGAATCCCTGTTTAACTCGTCTTCTGAGACCCCACCCACTTTGAAGTCCCCAGGATATATGAAGCAGTCCCGGACGCCGCCCTTTGACGCGAGCTTCCTCACCTCAGGCACCCTGAAGTCTTCGGGTTTAATGTTCTGCTGCTTGAGTATCCTTGCGCTCACATCATCCGGTTTGGTTTCATACCCTACAAGAGGCAGTCTCTCAACGCTGTACCCCTTCTCAATGCAATAGCTTAGCGCGAGATTGAATACATAAGACTGGTATCCGTGTATGAAAAAAGAGGACAGCGTCTGAGGCAGACTCCTTAAGGCCCCCAAATAATCGCCCTCCGACTTCACTAGGTGGTTGAGCAGGCTTGCCTCTATCCCCAGATTCTTTGGGCAAAGTTTAAGCGCGCCCTTGAAGTCTTTGGTTTCCTTCACCAAGGATCTGAATTTAGCAGCCTCAACCGATTCATATTTGTTGTTTAATTCAGCTGTGAGATAGCATAAAACCGCGCCCTCAAAGTCTTTTTCAAGAATTTTCTTGCCCACAATGTGGGTTATAGGCCGTTGAAAGCCGAACCGTTGTATGCCGAAGAAATTCGGGACACCAGCCGCCAGTTCCCCCATAGTTTGTTGTAATCTTTCCCCCACACTAGCCTCATCCAACCTAACGTCTCTGACGGTCACCTTAAACCGGTTACCCCAAAGATCGCCTAACTTCACAGGCACGTTATTGACTGTGACATCCTTAAAGGTTGCTTGGGGGAGATTAACCCTGGCAAGGGCCTCTCCATCCACGCCGTATATGCTTAGGCGTTGGCTGCTTACGGCCCGTTTGTCTTTGACTCCGGCGTAACCGATTCTCTTCCGGCTTATGTGGAGCCTTTTTGATAGTCTCCCCACAAGCCGGTTTGTAGTCCAATTCTCCTTCACACAAACCATGTGCAGGTATTTTCCTGGTTGTTCTCTGAGATCCGTTTCACCCTTGATTTCGCATACCCCGCCCCAAGGCAGAATCTCCTCTACTATGAAATCACTGTTCAAGGCTTTTATCCTACCCCCCACCCCAGGCGTCGTTGATGCATAACCCCTTGCCCCCGTCTTCATTTCGGTTTCAGGCGGCTTCATCATCACAACTTTAATGGACGCAAACCAATTAAATACAATATATGCCGTACCAAAATCTACAGGATCAGGTTAGACAATACGATAAGAGGATGGGGTGGCGCGACCCCTCAGACCACATAGTACTGCATATGGCAGAGGAGCTTGGCGAGATAGCGAGAAACACTTTAAGGGAGAAACGATACAAAAAAGAGAAATTCATTTCAGATGAATTAGGCCAAGAGATATGCGACCTACTTTATCTAACCCTTAAGCTTGCCAACAACCAAGACATAGACCTCAACAGACAATGGGATATGATGTTCTCCCGCTATGAATCAAAGAAATCAAGATCATGAAAGAGAAACTCAACCCCTGGGAGTCGACAGACATCTCAGACTACGACAAACTCATTCAAAACTTCGGCATAAAGCCCATGCAAAAATACTGCTCTAAACTAGACGACTTCCATTTGATACGTCGAGGCATAATATTCGGTCACCGGGACTTCGAAAAAATATTCAGCCACATAACTTCAGGCAAGAAATACGTGTTGATGACCGGCTTGATGCCTTCAGGCCGATTCCATCTGGGGCATAAGATGGTGGCAGACGAGATAAAATACTTCCAAACAAAAGGAGCCAAAATCTTTGTATGCGCAGCAGACATAGAAAGCTATTTGATGCGCGGGATACCCCTGGCCGAAGCCAGGCAGACGGCGGTTGAGGAGTATCTAACAAACTATCTGGCGTCAGGCATAAGCATGGAAAACCTGACTTTCTGGTTTCAATCAGACTACATAACCCCCTACTACCTTTTAAGGGACATGCTCGCGAGAAGACCCACATTCAATGAATTAAAGGCCATATACGGACAGCTTTCAACCGAGAAAATAATATCCTCCCTCACCCAGGCCGCAGACATACTACACCCCCAGCTACCGGGTTTAGGCGGTAAGAGGCCTGTCTTGGTGCCTTGCGGAGCAGACCAGGACCCCCACATAAGGCTGACACGCGACATAGCGAAAAGGGAGACTGAATATGATTTCACTCCCCCTGCAGCAGTCTACCATAAATTCATGAAGGGGTTGACAGGCGGAAAGATGAGTTCATCTGACCCCAAAAGCTACGTCGCCCTACTTGAGGAGCCGGAGGTTGCAGCCAAAAAAATCATGTCAGCTAAAACAGGCGGCAGAGAAAGCCTGGATTTACAGAAGAAGGAGGGAGGTAAACCAAATGAATGCGTAGTCTATGAACTCTGCCTATACCACCTCACATTAGATGACCTGGAATTGTCGAGGGTATACCATGAATGCGTTGAAGGAAAAAGGCTTTGTGGGGAATGCAAAAAACAATGCGCCGATTCACTGAAAAAATATCTGAAGCAACACCAAAGGAAGGCTGGGAAAGTAAGGGGCCTTGCTGAAGAAATAGCGTCCAAAAAAAGATGTTGACAATAAATCCGGTTGACTGCCTGACAGGATCTATAGAGGCTCCCTCAAGCAAAAGCTATACCATACGCGCCTTGATGGCAGCCTCACTCGCCGAAGGGGAGGTGGTGGTGCATAAACCCCTCGTAAGCGACGACACCAGCTCCTGCTTTAGGGTCTGTGAAGACTTAGGGGCGAGGATATCCCTCCACGACGACTACCTGATAGTCTACGGCACAGCAGGCCAACCCACTCCCAAGAGGGTTATCGACTGCGGGAACTCGGGGACTACGATGCGTCTTGCAACAGCAATAGCCTCGGTTTCAAACAAAAACACCTCATTCAAAGGCGACGCATCCCTGAATAAAAGACCAATATCCCCTCTGCTTGAAGCCTTAAATCAGATGGGGGTTGCAACCCAAAGCACCCACGGCACGCCCCCCCACACGGTTGAAGGCCCGCTTCGCGGAGGAGGGTGCAGCATAACCGGGGATGTCAGCTCCCAGTTTATTTCAGCGCTTCTTTTCGCCTGCCCCTGCGCCAAAAAAAACTCCGAAATCAAGGTAAGAAACCCGCCTAAAAGCAGACCCTACATAGATATGACGCTTGACACGCTGAAGTCTTTTCAAGTCTACATAGAAAACCACGACTACCTGGCCTTCAACGTCTTAGGCAACCAATCCTACGTCTGCAGGCAGATCAAGGTGGAAGGCGACTATAGTTCCGCTGCATTCATCTTGTCGGCTGCGTCTTTGACGGAAGGGGTGGTTGAGGTAGGTAATCTGCATATTAATTCTCTTCAAGCCGACCGCAAAATAGTATCTATTTTAAGGCAGATGGGAGCGAGCATTGAAGTCGCAGAGGAGGCGGTGACGGTATACGGCGGCGACCTCAAGGGCATTGAAGTAGACTTATCAAACTGCCCAGATCTTCTGCCAATAGTCTCAGTGTTAGGGGTTTATGCTGAGGGGGAGACTCGGATAGTGAACTGTGAACACGCAAGATACAAGGAATGCGACAGAATTTATGCGATGGCCTCGGAGCTGGGGAAAATGGGGGCGGACGTTTCCGAGGAGAAAGACGGGTTGACTCTAAGAAAAAGCAGGCTTCATGGAACGCAGTTAAACGGTTTCAGGGATCACAGGATCGTCATGGCCTTAGCGGTCGCAGCCCTGCGGGCGGAGGGTGAGACTAAGGTGACAGACGATGAATACATCAACATAACCTACCCTGAATTCAAACATCATATGACTGTTCTTGAGGCGCAGTTAAGTTAAAGCCGGTTGTCTTTGCCTGGTTTCACGATTTTTGGATTATGTTTTTTGGCTTCATCTTCTGTGAGAAGACAGAAGCTCATGACAATAATCCTGTCCCCCACACCCGCTAGGTGGGCGGCGGCTCCGTTCACCTCAACACAACCTTTCCCCCCCTCAATCACGTAGGTCTCAAATCTATGTCCGTTATCGAGGTTGCACACGAGCACCTTCTCGTTAACAGACAGGGCTGCAGCCTCAATCATCTCAGCATCCAATGTGATGCTGCCATCATACTCCCTGTTGGAGGCGGTAACCGTCGCACCGTGGATCTTGGATTTAAGATAAATATTTTGCATCCTCACCTACCTACTAGGATTTCCTGTAATTTAACCTTTGCCTTTCCCCCAACAGTAGAGTATAGATCGCAGCCGTGGGCGTCCATTGCAACGATTGCCGGGAAATCCTCCACCTCAAGAAGCCAGAAGGCTTCAGCCTCCCCAAACTCCTCTCGCATGAAAACACCGTAAACGTTTCTTATGGATTCAGCCAAAAATGTTGCAGCCCCTCCCACCGCTGCAAGGTAAACGCAGCCAAAAGACTTAAGGGCTCGGAGGGTTTCCTCACCCATCCCCCCTTTACCTATCACGGCTGAGACTCCATAGTCTCTTAACACTTGGGCTTGATAGGCTTCAAGCCGCATGCTTGTTGTGGGGCCTGCCGCAACAATCCGGTTCCCCTCAACTAAGGGACCGCAGTGGTATATGGCTCCTCCCTCAAGGTTGAAAGGCAGCCTTCTCTTCTCTCCCACCAGATACCTGTGCGCCCTATCCCGTGCGGTAACCACCTGCCCGGTTAACTTTATCACGTCACCGCATCTAAGTTTCATCACTGATTCCCGGGTTAAGGGCGTGTTAATCCTCAAAATAAATCACATTCGAATTCTTTTTTATTCCTCCGTAAAGCCCAGCAGCCGAACACGACTGCAACGAAAAAGGAGGCGGGGTGCCTATCCTCAAAACCTATTTTAACCGCAAGCGCGGTGGTCCTACCACCTAAACCCATCGGCCCCATCCCCAACGAGTTTACTTCTTTTAGTATTTTTTGTTCGAACCCCGAAAAACTGTCTTCTGTGTTCATGTCATCCAGGTTTCTTAGAAGCTGTTTTTTGGATAAAGCTAATGCCTTATCCGCTAACCCTGAAACCCCCACCCCGATTACGTTCGGGCTGCAGGCCCTGCCCTGGGTTTTCAACGCAGAATCAAGCACACATCTTCTCACCCCCTCAAGATTCCTTTCGGCTTTAAGCTCCAAGTCAGGCAGTCTATAAAGGTAGCTGGCATTCTCGCTTCCCCCTCCCTTACAAAATAAGGTGACTTCAACGCAGTCGCCTTTTGTTTCAGTGAATTCAATGGCAGGCAAACCCAAACCGACATTCCCTTCCTTGCTTTCCCCCCCATAACCCACCACATTACCCCGTAAGGGGATCTTTTTTGTAGCAAGCTCTACTGCCGAGAAAATTCTCTCCTTGATTTTTCCCTCGGAGACTCTTGCAGGGCGGTTTACGTAGAACAATAGGTTCCCCGTATCCTGGCAGATTGGGGTCTTATATTCCCTGGATTTCTGAGCGTTTCCAAGGATTGTCTTTAGAACTTTTTTTTCAACATCCCCCTCTGCAACATCATAGGCCGCCCTTAAAGCGGCGGCCACGTCCCCAGGTAATTCGGTCTGGGTTTCCCTTATGAACTCAACTAATCGTTCCTCTGCTTCACCCATTTTCTGTGGAACCGTTTATATGGACGCTGCAAACGTGTGTTGAAAGATGCTGTTCATATATCTCTTTCATAGTCCTGTGGCCGATGTTCACAAGGCAGTGTGTATGCTGCCTCACGCTTTCCGGAGACACCCTGCGCCTTGCAACACCCTCCTTTAACCCCGCCTCTGCCACCGCTTCCGCGACATGCGGGGCAACCCGTTCATCAAAGGGATCCGGGATTATGTATTCCTCATTCAACTGATCCCCTGCCACCAATTCCGCTAACGCATGGGCTGCCGCAAGCTTCATTCCCTCTGTTACCGCCTTAGCCTGTATGTCAAGGCAACCGCGGAATATGCCGGGGAAACCCAGGACATTGTTTATCTGGTTGGGGTAGTCGCTTCTGCCGGTTGCAACTATTTTAGCGCCACCCTCTTTAGCTAACTCGGGTTTAATCTCAGGATCCGGGTTCGCTAACGCGAAGATGATAGGGTCTCCACCCATGGATTCAACCATCTGCTTGGATAATATGTCTTTTTTAGAGACCCCGATGAACACATCACAATCAACCAAAGCCTGATTTAGGGTTGTAGCATCCGATTCCCTTGCCACACGTTTTTTGTATTCATTCAAGTCCTCCCTATCTTTGTTTATCACGCCCCGGCTGTCTGTGACCGTGATGTCGCGCACTCCATAGTTTCTCAGTATCCGGTGTATCGCAATACCCGCTGCTCCCGCCCCAGTTATCACGACCTTTATTTTCCCTGGTTTCTTTCCCACAACCTTAAGCGTGTTTATTAGGGCTGCGAGAACCACCACCGCAGTACCGTGTTGGTCATCGTGGAACACCGGTATATCCAACTCTTTTTTCAGTTTCTCTTCAACCTCAAAACACCTTGGCGCCTTTATGTCCTCCAGATTAACCCCCCCGAAGGTGGGGCTTATTTTTTTCACGCAATCAATAATATCTGTGGAGCCCTCAGCTTCAAGCGCGATAGGGAAGGCGTCGACGCCCGCAAACACCTTGAACAAGGCGCATTTACCCTCCATAACAGGCAACGCTGCTTTAGCGCCGATGGATCCTAACCCCAACACCGCTGATCCGTCGGTTACGACTGCAACGAGATTGCCCTTTGAGGTGTATTCATATATCTTCTCCGGGTTTTCCGCTATCTCCCTGCTGGGCTCCGCCACACCCGGCGTGTAGGCGAGAGAGAGGTCTTTTTGATCGATTATAGGGCTTTTAGAGAATACTTCGATCTTACCCCCGTATTTCTTGTGGTAGTTTAACGCCTGTTTCGCTGAAACCTTTATTTCCTCAGCCATATTGATTATTGCCTTAGGCTATTAAAATGCTTAAAGCCAATGTATTACTGACTACGTTTAAAGTGAATACCTTCGGCAGATTTTTCAGGGTGACTACGTGGGGTGAATCCCACGGAAAGGCTGTTGGCTGCGTCGTAGACGGCTGTCCAAGCAACCTGCCTTTGGAGGTGGGGGAGGTGCAAAAACAGCTTGACCGTCGCAGGCCAGGTCAAAGCAGCTACACAACCTCCCGCAGTGAGTGGGATGAGGTTGAGATTCACTCAGGGGTGTTTGAGAACAAGACCCTTGGAACCCCCATAAGCATGATGGTGAGAAACCAGGATGTTGATTCAAGCAAATACGAGCAGATTAAAAACACCCCCCGCCCCGGTCACGCGGATTTCGCTTGGAGGGCTAAATACGTTCACGTGGATTATCGCGGTGGCGGCAGATCATCGGCCCGTGAGACCGTAGGCCGGGTGGCTGCAGGCGCAATAGCGCTGAAGCTCATACAATCGATTAAAGGCGACGTCGTCGCCTACACGAAAAGCGTGGGGGAAACAAGCTCCGAGGAGACCCTTGATCATTTGATTACGGGCGTCAGGGATTTGATAGACGGCAACCCCGTTAGAGCGCTTGACGCTGAAGCAGCCCCCCTCATGCAGGATAGGATACTTGAAGCGAGAAAACAAAAAGATAGTGTGGGGGGCGTGGTTGAGGCCGTGTGTTTCGGGGTGCCCCCGGGTTTGGGGGAGCCGGTTTTCGGCAAACTATCCTCCGACCTAGCCCAAGCTTTATGCTCGATCCCCGCGGTGAAAGGTGTTGAATTCGGGCAGGGGTTCAATCTTTCCAGGATGATGGGAAGCCAGGCCAACGATGAATACTATGTTGAAGGAGGGGAGGTGAAACCTAAAACCAACCACATGGGCGGCATACTTGGGGGGATATCAACGGGTCAGCCCATCGTAGTCCGGGTGGCGGTGAAACCCACGGCAAGCATCGGCAAAACCCAGGACACGGTTAACTTAACTGAGGGTGTGAACACGAAAATCCAGGTTGAAGGCAGACACGACCCCTGCATACTACCCCGCGCAGTCCCGGTGGTGGAGTCGATGATAGCATTGGTTTTGGCAGATCACTTAATCGCTTCAGGCAGAATATCACGGAACCTAGATTAGTTCCTCCCTTTTTTGAAGGCAGATTTCAAAGAGTTTCCCGCATTCCTCCTCGTTTTGAGCTGAAAAACAAACTGGTTTGCAGCTAAACTCTTTTAAGGCTTTTTTTATCCTATCCTCCTCTGCCGCATCGCATTTGTTCACCGCAACCACCACTGGTTTATGGAATTCGCTCTTAACCTCAGTGTAGAGGTTTTTTTGCGGAGAAATATCCTGCATAGGGTCGATTAGAAAAAGCACTACGTCGGCTAGATGGGATAATGCCAGTATTGCCTGAAGCTCCACCTTGTTTCTATGCTGCATCCCCCTGTCAAGCAGCCCAGGGCTGTCCACTATCTGTATGTCTTGGTAGCGGTTTTTTTTGTATCCAAGAAGAAGCCCGACAGTCGTAAAAGGGTAGGAAGCGGTCTTAACCCTGCTTTTAGTCAGCGTCTTCATAAACGTGCTTTTACCTACATTTGGGTAGCCTGCCACAACTATTGTGGGCGCATCCCCCTTTAACGTCGGAAACTTCTTCAAGGTTTTTTTTACCTCAATTAGGTAGTCTAATTCCTTGCTGATCCTATCTATTATGGAGCATACCCTGCCTAAATATTCTTTGGAAAGCCTGCTGTTGCCTGTTTTCTTGGTTTCCGCGATATACTGGCTTTTAAGGTCGCAGACCTTCTTATATGATCCCTGAATCCTCCCCAAACTCTTTTTATACCGGTCTTTACCCACCCTTAACTCAAATAAGGCTTTATAGAATTCGTTTAACTGGTCGTAGCTTGGATAGTTTTCTACAACCGCCTTAAGCTCTCCCTCCACCACCGACCCCACTACGCGTATCCTTTTTTGCTCTGCCTCAAGCTGTTTCTTAACGTAATCGATTTTTTTGCTCCTCACCTTTTTGGCTTCAAGGGATCCCTGTCTTGCTGCTTTGTCGATTAACTGTTTGGCGCTTGGAACATGCGGTAGATTAAACATATCGCTTTGTTTATGGAGAGGCATAGGTAATAAAGAGAAATCGTGTAATGATAACCTGTTATGCCATCGCTTTGCGCCATAAGCGACTGCCACCTTGGATACAGGCACAGGTTTAAGACAAGCAGACTCCGCGACTACGTTAGGGCCTTCACCGACGCGGTGTCGAAGGCTTTAGACCGGAAGCCAGATGCAATAGTGCTTGGGGGCGACATATTAAACCACCCTAAACCTGATCCTGTTAGCATGAGGAATCTGGTTGAGAAACTGCTTTATATGGCTGATTTCTGCCCGATTGTGGTTTTGATTGGGAACCACGAGATCCAGGGACACCTGTCCACAACCTATACTCCCCTATACGGTGTCTTACATGAAAACATACATGTTCTATCAACCGACAACCCTAAAACCACTTTAAATCTAGCAGGCTGTGAAGCGAATTTCTGGGGCATGCAGTTTATTAGAGGCCAGCGTCAAGCTGAAGACGAGCTTCTCTGCCTATCCCAAAACGTGGATTCAGGCGTGAATATTTTGTGTCTTCATCAGGCGGTGGAGGGTTACGTAACCCCCCATGAACTCAGTTTAAGGGTGTTGAGGGAGGTTCAACATAAATTTGATTTAATCCTTTTAGGACATTATCACCGTCACGTCAAATTGGAGGGGCTTCAAACCCCCGCCTACTACATAGGCGCTACCGAGCGCACAAGCTTCAATGAAGCGGAAAATAAAACAGGGTTTCTGTATTTCGAGGACTTGAAGAAACCTCCCATACAAGTTCCAACCGACTCATCCTCCTGCCGCAGGATCAAGGCTAAAACCCCGCTCACAGACGCAAGCCAGATTAACGCTGAAATCAGAAAAATGATCGAGGAAAACAAAGGCGTCTCCCTTCTTAAGATAGATGTGGAGCTTGGGGGGGAAGTAGACACCCTTGATTTATGCGAGGACTTCTCTGAATACGAGGATCATTTCAAAATAGTTGAAGTAAACATTAAAACCCAGCTCCAAGACCAGGAAATACGGTTTGAGAAAATCAATTTAAGCGAGGAATTGATTTATGAGTATTTCGAGAAAACCGGGGAAAAAAACCCTCAACTAATCGAGGCAGCAGTAGATTTATACAACAAATACGCCTATGATGATTAAGATAAACCCCGCATTCGACAGGCTTTTCGGCGGGGGACTTAGGGCAGGGGTTTTAACGCAGGTTTATGGCCCCCCGGGTTCGGGGAAAACCAACCTAGCCTTGATAGCGTCAGCGGAAATAGCAAAGGAGAGGAAAGTTATATACGTCGACCCTGAAGGCGGTTTCTCAACAGATCGGATGCGCCAGATCACTCAAGGAGCTTTACATAGTGTGTTGGACAAGATTTTGTTGGTTGAACCCACCACATTCGAACAGCAGAAGAAGGCGCTGGAGAGGCTTGAGGATCTCGTGCCAAATGAGCAGGCGGGTCTTGTGGTGATGGACAGCATAGCGCTTTTATACCGCATCCTTGAGGAGAGAGACATACGGATGTACGGGCGCATGCTCGCTCAGCTTCTGCGCATAGCAAGGAAATACGAGATACCTGTTTTGATGACCAACCAGGTATACACCAACACCGACACAGGTCAGATCACTCCCGTAGGCGGGCAGATAAACAACTACTGGAGCAAAGTCATAGTCGAGTTAACCAGTGAAGGCAGCCGTAGATTCGCAGTCATAAGAAAACACCTGCACCATCAAGTAGGGGGGAAAACACCCTTCAAAATAATATCCGAAGGCATTCAATTGATTTGACTTATAAAGTCTTCGAGAACCTCTTTAAGGTCTTTACTAGATCCTCCGCCCTGGGCTAGGTTTGGGCTTCCACCCCCACCCCCGCCCAGTAGGCTACATAGTTTCTTACATAGTTCCCCTGCGTTGTGGCTTCCGCTTGATGCGATCACTAACTGCGCTTTCTCTCCGTCTTTATTGGCTAATATTAGGAGTCTATCTGGTTTTTCAACAACCTTTTTCGCTGTTTCAGTTAACTGTTTCACGGTCAGGTTTTCCGTGGTTTTTTTGACTACCTGCTTCCCCTCAAAATTTTTTTCAAGCTCCTCTCTAAGCTCCCCCGCCTTCTCACCTGCATATTTTTCAAGAGCCTTTTTCTGGCGCTTCCACGTCTCAAAAAGATGGGTTGAGGCTTCACCTAAATCCTCTGCATGCAACCCCTCCACGTGTTCCCCGTGTTTGAAAAGATATTGTCTGTCGGTTTTCACCTCCTTGGCGAAGCGCTCTACGGTTTGGGGGAGGGCTTCTACTTCAACCGAGAATGTGTCCGCCGCCTTCTTGAGTTTAATGAAACTGTAGTTTTTGTCTTTGATTGACACTATGTCGATGGCCGAGAGGGTTTCTTCGAATATTTTCTGTTCATCTCTCAACCGCTTTTCAAAGGCGCCTCCCGCCTTGAATTCGAATCTCACCACGCCGTCCTGGATTCTTTTGGCGGATAGGATCTTTATTCTCCCAATGTCTTTTGTGTTTGAGACATGGGTTCCGCCGCAGGCTTCAACGTCCACACCCACTACATTCACCACCCTGATCTCAACCCCTGGCACAGCTCCCCCCTGATACAATCTCATCCCGTATTTCTCCTCCGCCTCGTTTCGCCTCATCCACGAAACCTCAACGGGATGCGATTCTGAGACGTATTCATTGGCTTTATCCTCTATCTGCCTTAACTGTTCTTCTGTAACCGCCTTATAGTGGGTTACGTCAAGGCGGGAGGTTTTCTCGCTTTTATGGGCTCCCGCCTGCCAGATGTGGGGGCCTAAAACATCCCCGCAGGCGGCGTTGACGATGTGGGTTGCCGTGTGGTGTTGCATCAATTGGATCCTCCGTTTCTCATCCACCCGGCATTCAACCTCCTCTCCCTCAGGCAAGTCAGAGGCGTCCTCCACTTTATGGAGGATAACGTTTCCCTGCTTGACGACGTCCAGGACTTTCCTGCCTGAAATAAATCCAGTGTCAGTCTCCTGACCTCCTCCGGTAGGATAGAAATAGGTTTTATCTAAAACCACATGCGAATTGAATACCCCAATTATTTTCGCGGAAAAATCAAGCCGGTGTTGATCCTCATAAAAACCCTTCAAGGTTTCAGGCAAATAGTCGGGCAACTTAATTTTTCCCTGCTCAATCTTTTCATCCTTTTTTTGATGTAGTTCCTCAACCATTTGATAGAAATTATCCGGCACCTCAACGCCGGTTAACTGGGCTGCGAGATCAGGTGTTATGCCTTGGCTATCGTATAATTCAACAAGCCTTTGACTTGTTATCCTGCCACCCTCTTTCTGGATTTTTTGGATTAACCTCCGGCCCTTCACTCTGCTTTGCCTGTATCTTCTCTCCTCCACCTCTATTATATCCCACAGGCTTTCGGTTTCTGCCACCTCAGGATACCATGAACCGAATTCATTTATATGCCTGCTTAAAACCTCCTTCAAGTCTATCTCGATTTCGTATTCATCCATTAAACTGAGGCTGCGCCTAAGAAGGGTTCTAAGGTTGTATCCACCTCCCACATTGCTTGGCAGTGCGCCGTCGTTTATGGCGACAAGAAGGCTTCTTGTGTGATCGGCTAAGGCGTAGGGTGCCCGCATTTCATATGTTTTTCTCTTCAACTGCTCAAGGCTTAAACCGAGTTTATCTGAGATTCCGCCCCAAACAGAGTTTATGTCCTCAACCTCGTCTAAAGTCAGAAGCCCCGCATACCTTGCAAAGGTTTCCTTGAAGTCTCCGTCCACCTCAAAGGGGCAGTTCCCGTAGATATACTCAAGGGTCTTGGAGAACACGCAGTCATAGCTCATGGGTTTCCCCTGGCTAAACCAACTCCAACGCTCAAGGCCCGCCCCCATGTCTATCACCTTGGTTTTAAGCTCCCTGTGGCTTCCGTCGGCGAGCAACTCATACTGCATATACACCTGGTTTCCAAGCTCAAGACCTCGACTGAAAAACTCGACGCTAGGACCGAAGTTGCCTCCACCCGCCCAAATGTCTTCGTGGTAAAAAATCTCTGACGAAGCAATACCTAAACCCTCTGTCAGAAACTCGTGTATCTGAAGTATGCCCTCATCCTTGAAGTAGACGTGGTTTTCCTTGGTGTTGAATGTGTGCTGTCCCACCATGATGAAGCCGGTGTAGTGTCTGCCTGTCACGCCGACGCTGTCCAGATCCTGAAACCTCAGGCAAAACTGAGGCTCAAGCACGGCGGGGGCAGGAGGGTCCACCTCCCCTGCCACTACGTAGGGTTGGAAGTCGTTTATGCCGGCTGTCACGAAATAAAGATCCTCATACCAGCGGCATACAACGGGATACCTTTTTATGGGAACGTAATCCCATTTCCTGAAGGTTGAGACATACGCCTCCCAAGCTTCTCTGTATGAGTATTCTTTTTTAGTCAGCTTCTCGCCGATGAACCTGTATCCCCCGCTGCAGGCTGGTTCGTCACAAACGTCCCTGCGGTTTTCACTCCAAAAACCCCTGCCGCATTCCACGCAGATACTACGCTGAAAACCCATGGACCTGAGGCTTTCGGTGGGGTAGTATTTCTCATACTCCCTGTGGAATAAGGGTTTGAGGGTTTTTTTGACTTCCCTGAAATCGAATGCCATGACAATAATCTTAATTGAGTGAACGCTTATCAATCCCCCCTCAAAAGGATTTCCAGGAAAATAATGTAGGCTGATTCAAACACAATATTTAAGGCTATGGGGAGACTCGCTTTAGCCGGGAACAACGCCAAGGCAATAGCTGCCGCTACCCCGCTGTTTTTATAGGAGGCAAACAGGCTGTAGGTAATTGCTTTATCGGTTTTTCCAAGGCCATACAACGCAACCAAACCTAAAATAAAGGTTTTCACAAAAAGAACGAAGTTGACGGTCCAAAACAAACCGGTTTCGGTTAAAATGATTTTTTGATTCAAACCCAAAACAGCATATATCACCAACCCGATGAGCAGGTTTACCGCCGCCTTGTCAAACCGCCATAGACTCGACTTTATTTTCGATAGAATCTGCGAGACAACCAAGGGTATTAGGATAAGCCACCCAATTGTCGAAATAAGGTATCCTAAATCAACCCCCTCCCCTGCAAGAAGAAAAATCAGGGCTGGGGCGTATAAAAGTGATAAGAGATAAGAGGCGACTTCCGCCTGGGTTGTGAGCTTTAAATCCCCTGAGAGAATATACGTGAAGGGTATAAGCGATACCGCGGGGGGTGTTGCGGCAAGGACTATGAACCCTAAAACCAAAAGACGATCATCTATTAACGCCATAGATAAACCCAAGATAACAAGCGTTTGGATCCCGTAATTCAGAAACAAAGCTGCGATAGTCGGAGCATCCACCGATAATTCCCTAAGCCTTAGGTTCCTGAGTGAAAGACTCATTGCAACTACCAATGCGGGTGTTATGAGTGACTTAAGGGAGAGAGCAAATTCAGGCGAAGTCAACCCCAAAATTATTGCGGCCGTGAAAACGATCTTAGCATCAGATAAAACCCTCATACCCATTGTTATTTGCACAACCTCATTTAAGGGCGCATACGTATAGGGTTTGCGTGAAATCCAAACTCGTTTTTTTCCTGGCTACAGCCGCAGCCTCCATGAGCTTGTTATTCATACCTCTTATCGCAGAGCAACAGGGGGCAGACAAGATTCAGACCGGATTTATAATAAGCATATACGGATTCATGTCCTTTGTCTCCTACTACGTGTTCGGGTGGTTAAGCGACACCCGCGGCAGAATATTTCTAATTAGATTGGGGTTGCTGGCCTCCTGCATTGTTTTTCTTATGCAAATATTTGCTCAAACACCTGCCACCTTATTTATGGTCAGAGGATTGTGCGGTTTGAGTGTTGGCATATACTACAGCTCCCTAGTCATATACGGGCTTGAGAGGGGGAACAAAGTAGGTAAATACACCTCCTACGAGAGCCTGGGCTTTGCCGCGGGAACCCTGCTTGCGGGAGTAATATCTATCTACTACCAAATATTTGCTTTAAGCTCTGTTTTCTTTTTCCTCGGCTTCCTGGTTTCACACAGGCTTGAGGAAAAAGGTTTCCATAAAATCAAGGTCCCCCTCCTACCGCTTAACTTGATTCGCAAAAACATAAGGGTTTACCTTCCCTTCCTGCTGCGGGATGTCTCCGCATTCAGCATCTGGGCTTTCCTGCCGCTTTATTTATCCGGGCTTGGGGCAGACAACCTATGGATTGGTATACTTTACTTCATAAACACGGGCAGCCAGTTTTTTTTCAAACAAAAACTTGATAGATTCAATTTCAGCAAGCTCTTTTCAGCAGGTCTTCTAACTTCCTCGATGGTCTTCTTCTCCTACCTGCTGCCGCAAAATCATTTCCACGTGATACCCATACATCTTTTGCTAGGTTTCTCTTGGGCTACCTTGAGTGTGGGCGCTATTGGTTCCCTAACCTACTCAAACCCGGAGAAAGCCACGGTAGTGGGTTTATTCAGTTCATCTAGAAGCGCTGCAAGAATAGTGGGCCCTCTTTATTCGGGATTGGTAACGTATTTCTGGGGATTCGACGCCTTGATGATCGGCTCAGGCACCTTAACGCTTATTGCTTTTTCGATTTATCTCGCTTCAAGAGGCAGGATATAAATATATTAACCCATAATCTCATTGAATGGCCCATCCACCATGATAATAACCGAATCCAAACCCAAACAGGAAGTCTTAGAGGAACTCAAAAACCACGAAAAAATTCTTGTATTAGGTTGTGGTAGGTGCGCTACAAGCTGCCAGACGGGCGGGGTGAAACAGGTTTCTGAGATGGTTGAGTTATTGCGGGGGAAAGGATATCAACCCGCCTTCGACATGGTTGAAGCTCAATGTGATGAGCGTCTATCTAAAAAAGTGTTACGAGGACACGAGGACTTCGATTGTGTGCTCTCAATGGCCTGTGGGTCGGGCGCGGCAGCAGTATCCGACCTAGTGGATGCCCCCGTCTACCCTGCCAATAACACGCTTTTTCTTGGAGTGATAAAACCTAAAGCCGAGTATGAGGAGCGCTGCAGCATGTGCGGGGAATGCATGCTTTCCCTGACCTCTGGGATATGCCCCGTAACCTACTGCAGCAAAGGCTTACTGCACGGGCCCTGCGGAGGCAGTGCAGAAGGAAGATGCGAAGTCGACCCCCTAAGGGAGTGTGCGTGGGCTCTTATACAGAAAAGGCTTAAGAAGTTAAACAAAAAACAGAATCTCATAAAAATCCATCAACCACGTAAAACACATCAAATACATAAGCCCAGAAGATTCAAAAGAAAATGAATTTCAAGGAGAAAATAACTTCAAACCAATTCGTGGTGACCGGAGAGATCGCGCCCCAGAAGGGTGTTGACACCTCGCCCGTCGTCTCCGCCATGAATCTTTTGCGTGACCACGTAGACGCCGTGAACGTCACAGACAACCAGAACGCCTGCGTTAGACTGAGTTCGCTTTCAGCCTGCCGGATTCTAATCGACAACGACGTTGAACCCATCTTCCAGCTGACCTGCAGGGACCGAAACCGCATAGCGCTTCAATCCGACCTCATGGGCGCATGGGTTCTAGGCGTAAGAAACGTCTTGATCCTATCAGGCGACCACCCCGCCTCAGGGGACCACCCCAGCGCTAAACCAGTATACGACCTTGACTCCATACAGCTTCTGGGTCTTGTGAACAACCTAAACAACGGAGTTGACCTTGAAGGCAACCTACTCAACAACCCCACAGGATTCTTTATGGGTGCTGCGGCTAACCCCGGGGCAGACGACATTGAGTCTGAGGTAAGCCGGCTTGAAAAAAAGAAAAATCAAGGCGCATGCTTCCTCCAAACCCAAGTAGTCTACGACGTCGACGGGTTCAAGAAATTCCTAAAGGCGATAAAGCCCCTCAACATCAGCGTCCTAGCAGGTATAGTGCCCCTTAAATCCGCGGGGATGGCGCGTTTTATGAACGAAAACCTGCCTGGAGTCAAAGTTCCAGGGGAACTTATCTCGGAACTTGAGACTGCAAGGGACCCGGTTGGTGTGGGCGTGAACCAGGCAGCCCGGATAATCAGGGAAATAAAGCCCTATTGCCAAGGCATCCACGTGATGGCGTTGGGGGCTGAAAAACAAGTCCCAAAACTGTTGCGTGAGGCGGGCCTTAGATGAAAATATTTTTCGCCACCTCAAATAAACATAAAGTCGAAGAATCCAACGAGATAGCAAGGGCTTTAGACCTTTATTTCGAGCAAATCAACTCCCCTTACCCTGAGATACGGTCAGAAGATGTCTCTGAGGTTGCCGAGGCCGGCGCTCAATACGTATACAACAGGGTAGGGAAACCGGTTGTAGTTGAGGATTCAGGATTATACGTGGATGCTTTATCCGGGTTTCCGGGGGCCTACAGCAGCATGGTTTTAAGTAAAATAGGTTTGAAGGGGATACTATCCCTTATGTTGGGGGAGAGCCAAAGAAGCGCGCACTTCAAATCATCCATCGCCTACGCAGACGGGCACGGTGTGAAGGTTTTTTCAGGGGAGGTTCAAGGTGAAATAACCCCAAGGATATTGGGGGATAAGGGCTTTGGATATGATCCGATATTCAGGCCCCTGGGTTGGGATAAAACCTTCGCCCAGGATCCGGTTAAAAAAAACCAGGTGAGTCACAGAAAAAAAGCCGTGAAAACCCTGTCTACTCACCTACTGAGTAAGCGGGGTTGAATTAGAGTTAGGTTGGGTTACAGCAAACCCTAAAAGCGAGAGCGCATCCCCGTCTTTCCTCTGATACAAAAGAGCGTTCACATTATCCTCCTCCGACAGGTTCATGCCGTATATGATGGCTTGACCGAAGCTGGTTTCACCCACATAAAGTTGATATAATCTTTTGCCTTCAGGCAAAATCAGCTGTTTACCCAGTGTTTCAAGCGCCTGATCCGGATTCGGGGTGTAGAATATGAATACGGTGTAGGCGTTGCTTGACTCAAGCTCGACGTCGGTGACGTGGCTGTAGTTTCCTGAAAGGATTCTTAAAACGTCGTCTGAATCAAGGGCTTGCGGGTTCTCCACGTAGGCTGCCACCTGCCGCAGCCTTCTTTGCACCGTCACCTCACCCAAACCCTCAAGGGCCTGCACCTCAACGAAACGAATCGGGTATTCCCGCGACTGATCCTTTGAGGGGGCTTCAGGTTGGCGTAACCCGAAAAAAAGCCCCGAAAAAAGCATTAACCCCGCAACCAGGACTATGACGTATTTTTGAAAACCTTTTTTTCTACGCTTTTTCCTAGGCATTTTATGTAATAGGTTTATGGTGTTTTTATAAGACGTCTGTTTATAATAAAACTCGCATTCACGCAATGGTTGGATTGGAAATGGATTTCATAAAAATCAGCTACACAGGAAAAATAAAGGACGGACAAGTATTTGACACCACAAGCGACGAGGTCGCGAAAAAAGAGGATATCCACGACCCCCAGAGAATCTATAAGCCTTTAGCTGTTGTTGTAGGCGAAAGACAGGTTATCGAGGGCCTTGACGAGGCGCTTGCAGAAATGAAGGTAGGCGATCAGAGGGAAGTTGAAATACCCCCGGAGAAGGCCTACGGCAAACGCGACCCCGCTCAAGTGAGACTCGTACCGCTTAAAGTGTTTAAGAAACAGAATATGACGCCGGTGCCTGGCATGCCCGTTGAATTAGATGGACAGAGGGCTAGGATACAAACAGTGTCTGGGGGCAGGGTCCGCGTTGACTTCAACCATGAGTTAGCGGATAAAACCCTGATCTTCGACGTTAAAGTCGAGGAGAAGGCGGATTCCGACAAGAAGAAGGCCGAGTTTTTAGTGGAGAAAAGCTTCAACTCCCTTGAAGACTTCATCGTGGACTACTCAAAGAAAACCCTTAAAGTAAGCATCCCCCAGAAGGCTTATCAAGATCGAAACCTTCTTGTGCGAAAAGCGTCGCTGGCGGCTGAAGCCTATAAATATCTTGGCGCAGACGAAGTCGTATTCGAAGAAGTCTGGAGGAATCCCGAGAAAAAAGACGCTGAAAACAAAAAGGATTCAAAGGGAAAAAACAATTAGATGGAAAAACTTTTCATACCCGTTGACTTCATAGAATCCTCCGAAAAACTTTTGGAGGAAAACCTGGATAGGCTTCGGGGTATCACCGACGTTGGAGTGGCCTACACAGCCCAACACCGACGTGATTTACCTGAACTAGTGCGTGTCCTTGAAACCTCCGGCTTCAGGGTTCCCGCGGCATCCCAAATACTTGGCTGTGATAGAAGCGGTGTTTTAGCCGGGAAAAACAAGCTGGATGCGATTATTTTCGTTGGATCAGGTTTCTTTCACCCGGTATTGCTGAAACTTGAATCCAGTCTGCCGGTTTACCTACTCAACCCACACTCAAAATCCTTTGACGAAGTAAGTCAGGCGGAGGTGGATGACTACCTCCTACAACGGAAAAGAAACCTGGGTAAAGCAGCGGGGTCAAAGGTATTCGGTGTATTGGTTTCAACCAAAACCAGTCAATTCAACCTGGAAACAGCCTTTAAGATAAGAAACCACTTAATTGCCGCTAAAAAGAAGGCCTACATTTTTGCAGCAGACAACCTAACCCCCTTAAACCTCGACTCTTTTAAGGTGGATTGCTGGATTAACACCGCCTGCCCCAGGATATGTGAAGACGAATTCAGAAAACCCGTAATCGGGGTGGAAGAGTTCCATGAATTATTCTAGATTTATCCCATGGTTTTCCTTCACAACATTCAAAACCACCATGGTGTAGGTCCTATCCACGTTTGATATGGCGGTTAATTTTTTGACCAACGTATTCAGTTGACTTCGATCCTTGAATTTAGCGACCACCACAGCATCATATTCCCCTGTGACGTCGTATACTGCGGAGACGTTTTCTTCTTCAGAGATTTTCTCCTCAATCTCAGGCAGATGACCTCCCTTGACGATGACCCCGATCAATGCGGTTAAATCATATCCTAGTTTAGCGTAGTCTATGTCTGCGATGAAGCCCCTGAGAACCCCCGCCTCCCTGAGTTTATTCACCCGGTTGTATATGGTTCCCTCCGCCACCGACAACTCTTCTGCCATGTCTCTGAAGCTTTTTCGGGCGTCGTCTTTGAGTTTCTCAAGGATTCTCACATCAAGATCATCAATCTTCCCCATAACTATCTATTTATTGTCTGGCATAAAAAATGTTGAAAAACCCAACATACCTTTTTTTTCCTGAGGAAAATACTTATATCCTGCTTCAAATACATTCTTATGTTGCTTGAGGAAATTAAGCTCTCCAAACAGACGTTGGAGAAGACCACCCAAAAAATCACGCAGGGACTGAAAACCCACATAAAACAGTCCCACTCACAAGGATTTATTGTGGGTTTGTCAGGCGGAATAGATTCCGCTGTCACAGCGACCCTCATCTCAAAAGCCAAAATCAACCAAAAAGCCTTAATCTTACCCGAAGAAAACACGCCTGACGGGGATGTGGAGGACGCAATAAACCTAGCAGAGAAACTTCGCATAAAATACCACGTGATAGACATAAGCCAACCGCTAAACTCAGTATCCGAGGCCTTCCCCTGGGGGGATTTCCCAAAGAAAACCCCAAACACCTGGGGAAACGTTAAACCCCGTATCCGCATGACTTTTTTCTATCTCGCAGCTAACCTTGGAGACTACCTTGTCGCGGGAACGGGGAACAAAACCGAACTGCTTCTTGGATACTTCACTAAACACGGTGACGGGGCCTCAGACATTCTGCCTATCGGGGAGCTATACAAGATGCGGGTTTTCCAGCTGGCAAGGTTTCTCAAGCTCGACCAATGTTTCCTAGATAAAACCCCCACAGCAGGTCTTTGGCCCAAACAAACCGACGAAAAAGAGCTTGGCTTAGACTATGAAACCCTAGACAGCCTGCTTTATCTTTTGACTGAACAGTGGTGCACACCGCAGGAGGCCGCAGATAAACTCGGCTTAGATAAGGCTGACGCCCGGGGAATCGCGAGAAAAATCCAGTTAAACCGCCATAAACTTGAGCCAACCCACATAGTGCCAGTGTTCGACTAAATTTATTTAAAAAAACCAATTTATTTGTCATGAACGTCTCAGTCGTCGGCTCAGGCTACGTTGGGTTGGTTACCGCAGCCTGCTTCGCTGAGAAGGGACATAAAATAACCTGCGTAGACATTGACCCACAAAAAATCGATAAAATCAACAACAAAATTCCTCCAATATATGAGGAGGGTTTAGCCGAGATATTGGAGTCCGTTGTACCCCATAACCTGAATGCAACCGACGACCTCCTTGAGGCGATAAACTCCTCTCAAGCCACGTTCATCTGTGTTGGAACCCCCTGCGCAGCAGACGGCCAAATCGATTTAACGCACATAAAGAAGGTCTCCGAACAAATAGGAAAGATTTTGGCTGACAAAAAAAACTACCACGTGGTTGTCGTCAAAAGCACGGTCATCCCGGGCACCACCCAAGACCATGTTATACCCCTGCTCGAATCTGCCTCAGGGAAGACGGCGGGAAAGGACTTCGGGGTTGTGATGAACCCTGAATTCTTGCGGGAAGGCAAAGCCATAATCGACTTCAAGAAACCGGATAGGGTGGTTATTGGAAGCATAGACGATGAGAGCGCAGACTTAGTCGAGAAACTATACTACCACTTTAAGGCTCCTGTTTTGCGTGTGGACCTTAAAACCGCGGAGATGATTAAATACACTGCCAACAGCCTCCTGGCAACCAAGGTCAGCTTCATAAATGAGGTCGGGAATGTGTGCAAAAAAATCGGGGTGAACGTCTACGACGTAGCTCAAGGCATAGGCTTAGACCATAGAATAAGCCCCCACTTCCTCTCAGCAGGTCCTGGATTCGGCGGCAGCTGCTTTCCCAAAGACGTCTCAGCATTAATCTATAAGGCAGGGGAGGTTGGAGTCCAACCAATCCTCTTAAACGCTGTTTTAGAGGTCAACCGGAATCAGCCTGAAAAGGTTTTAGAGCTCATCGAAAAACAACACGAAATCAAGGATTCAAAGATAGCGGTCTTGGGGCTCGCATTCAAAGCAGGCACCGACGATGTGAGGCAGAGCCCAAGCATACCCATAATAGAGGGGTTGCTTGATTTGGGGGCCGTAATCCAGGCCCACGACTTCGAGGCACTTGACGCCACCAAAAAAATATTCAAAGACAAGATAACCTACCACAGCGAAATAAAGGATGCTTTAGCGGGCGCAGAACTCGCATTAATCCTTACTGAATGGCCTCAATACAAGAAAATGGATTTCACCCCCATGAAAGAGAAAAAAATATTTGACACAAGATACATAATAAACCAGGATCTATTGCCAGAAGACGTGGAATACGAAGGACTATGTTGGTAGCATTTAATATTGTTCCCCCTAAAAAGTGATACAATGCAAGCCCCTAAACCCAGGAGAACGGATTCTAAAAAAGACTTACCCGATTTGCTTGAAGCCCAAAGCGATGAACAAGTTGTTTTTCTCAAGAAAACACCCGAGCCTGTTGTGATAGGGAGGGGGCCTGTTTCCGGACCGGTTGCTGCAACCAAAGGAGGTATAGGTTACGTAGTAGGAGGCGCACAATCAGACTTCCACTCCCCGGATGATCGTGCCAAAAAATTAATTCAACTACAACAACAAGGTGTGTTGGTAGCTAAAACACCACAGGAAATATATGATGAGGGTGTTTTTGGGGATAAGAAGAAACTTGCCATGGTGTTTACAAGCGGGGGTGAAGGTTCAACCATCGGCGTGAATCTATCAACAGTTACACAGGATTTAGGGCAAACCCACGTGGTTTTAGGCGCCTGGCAAGGTTTTAAGGCAGGTGTAAAACCTCAAGATGAATTCAAAACCGACCTCGTTGTGTTAAACGACCCTAATACTATTAAACGCATGGCTGAAACAGGCGGATCCCCCCTTGGAATGTCGAGAACCAAACTCAAACCCGGATCCCCTCAAGAGGATCAATTGTTTGATAACGTCAAGGATTTGGGAATGGTTTTCGGCACCGGAGGAGGAGATCATTCAAGAAATTTCCTAGCCCTCCATCAAAAGGCGGAGGATGAGGGATCTGATTTGACTGTGGCAGTCACCCCCAAAAGCATGGACAATGATTTATCGATAAAGCTTAAGGGCGGGGAGACGAAAAACTCCCTTATGCTCGGTTTTCTAACCGCAGCCCATACGATGAGGCGCCATTGGTTCGATGAATTCCAAAGCGCCGCAGGCTCAGGACGGTGGGTTGTCGGATTCTTCTTTGGCAGGGGAGCCGGCTGGACTGTTTTAGGCGCCACCAGATGCGACGCCGCCTACAGGCAACAGATGAAAAAAGAGGGCATACTAGATGCTGATTTGGAAAACAAAATGGATGCATTAGGCGGCAAACAAATAGCCTTAGTCCCTGAAAAGATGGTTACGATACCCGAATTCGTAGGTGAAGTCAATAGGATAAATTCCCAAGGCAGAGACTCCACAGGGGGTGTGGCAGTATCTGAGGGATTCATGTTCAGGGAGATGTCAGACGAATACAAGAGGCTGTTAAAACAGAAAGAAAACGGCGAGCTAAATCCAAACGATGTTATGGCTAAAGCAGCTGAGGGGGATCTTGAGGATTTAATCAAAGATAAGAACCTCAATAAAGTCTTTAAAGCCAAACCTGATATCGCCAAAGAGTTTTTCGGATTGGTTTTAAAACCTGAAACCGATGTTTGGGGCAACCCTAAGATGACTGTCATGCCCAAGGTTGTGGATGCGGTGGTTAACGTCTTAACCGACGTTAAGAAAACCAACTACACCGAAATTAAGTATGAGGCTAGAACAGCTAAAGCCACACCCAGAGACGAGGCTCTTGGGCGGGCGACAGGACAAATTCAGGCGCAGATGATCAGGCAAGGCAGATCCGGGTTGACTACAGTATTATGTGCTGCGGGTGAGGATCCCATGCTCATAGACCCTGAAAAGAGAGGAGCTACGTTCACACCCTTTGAAGAAATAGAGGCTATGTCTGAGAAGGAGAACACCCTCCAACAATTTAGCGATGATTATCTTAGGAAACTTGGGGTATTTACTGGAGGCTGTGTTCCCTCATAAACGCGCTTGGTTTCAGTATTTTGATTCCATGGTAGGGGTGTAGTTTAAGAAGGTGTCTGTCGCTTGTAATGATGTATTCTGCGCTGGATTCAACCGCCGCCTCAAGAAACCTGTTGTCTGAGGGGTCTTCACAGTCGCCTATCCTTTTTTTCGGCCTTACCCTCAGGCTTTTTTGGTAGAACTTAAAGATCTTATCCAAGTAGTCCTTGGGGGGGTTGACTTTGCTTAGGATATAGAAGTTCTCGTCCTTTATTTCGGGGGTGGTTACAGGCTTGAGCCTGCCTTCAATACATAAGTCAAGTATCCTGTTGGAGTGGCTTTTCGGGTTCCACCTGCCTGCTATGAACAGGTTGGTGTCAACCACTACCCAAATCATTGAATCTGTTTCTGGGCTTCGGCTGTTGCCACTGCAATAAGCATTAACACCGGATACTTGTATCCAGCGTTCAATATGAAGCCCACCCAGGTGTATTCAGCTGCCGTGGTAAGCAAAACAAGGTCAAGCACAACGCTTACCGCCGCAAACCAGACCCCCAGCTTAAACGCCTCATCAACCGGCTCCTTATGGTTTTTCACGTACTCCCAAGTCAAGGGCACGGCCGCCATCCAAGCCACTACCGTAGCATACAATGCGGCATTATTCGGCGATAACGCAATCCCCAAACCTATTGACATGACAGTGTACGATAAAACCCATACAAAAAGAGCGTAAAATAATCCAACACCCGTGTGTGATAGTTTCAACCTGAAATCCACCCCGTTTCTTAATAATGGGATTCAATAGTATATGAATCTTGCGCTTTATTTATTTCAGTCAATACCTATTTACTTAGGTTTCCTTTGGTGAAAGA